>JAWODX010000611.1:0-8064 GCA_046483085.1 Planctomycetota bacterium | reverse complement strand
TGGCACATCAACGGCACCGGGCATGGTCCGAGCCAGGCGGTTCCGCAGGACAAACGTCTCGGCTACCAGCACTGGCTGGCCGCCAACGTCTTCGAATTGTAACCGTCAAGCTGTTCGTTTGAGGCCAAATCGTGGCGAAAGGTCGCCAGGCGGGCAATGTGCTCGCTTTCGTCCCGCTCCCGGATCCCGCGAGCGGTTTACCCTGCGCAACCCGCTCCGCCGCTTCCTCCGATCCTGGACCGAGCCGGCGGCGCTGCGAAAGCTCGACACCATCCAGCCCAAGAGCGGCGGCTTCCTCGAAGCGATCCCCCTGACCAGCTTCGTCGCCATGAGCCTCGCCGCCGCCGGACAGGCCGACCACCCGGTCACCGGGCGATGCATCGAGTTCGTGGCGCGGGCCGCCCGGGCGGACGGGAGCTGGCCCATCGATCGCAACCTCTCCGTGTGGCTCACGTCGAACGCCGCCATCGCCCTCGCCCACGCCGGGAAGCTCGGGGCGATGGGCACGGTCCGCACCATGCGCTGGCTCGCGGGCAGGCAACATTCGGAACGCCACCCGTACACCGGCAGCCCGGCCGGCGGCTGGGCGTGGACGCATCTGCCCGGCGGGGTGCCCGACACCGACGACACCGCCCGGGCCATTCGCGCCCTGCAACTGCTGGGCGCCGCCTACCTCCCCCGGTCGGTGACGCGACAGCTCGACGCGGGCGTCCGCTGGCTGATCCGCCTCCAGAACGCCGACGGCGGGTGGCCGACCTTCTGTCGCGGCTGGGGCCGGCTCCCGTTCGATCGGAGCTCGCCCGACCTCACGGCACACGCGCTGCAGGCGCTTGCCAGCCACCGGGGCACCCGCAGGATCGACCGCGCGATCCGACGCGCCTTCCGCTTCATCGAGGCGACCCAACAGCCGGACGGCTCGTGGCGCCCGCTCTGGTTCGGCAACCAGCACGCGCCGGGACAGGCGAACCCGGTGTTCGGGACGGCCGCGGTTCTCCGAGCGCTCTCCGACCTCGGCGACGAGGCGGGCGCCAAGGCGGGCTTTGAGTACCTGTTGTCCGCCCAGAACCCCGACGGCGGATGGGGCGGCGCCCCGGGCGTCCCGTCAAGCATCGAGGAGACGGCGGCGGCGGTGGGGGCCGTGGCGGCCTGCGCCGACACGGAGGCCGCCGACGCGGCCATCCGCAACGGCGAACGGTATCTGCTCGGCCGGATCGCTTCGGGAGACTGGACCGAACGGGCCCCGATCGGGCTTTATTTTTCGACCCTCTGGTATTCCGAACGGCTATATCCTATCATCTGGACAGTGGACGCGCTGGCCATGCTGATCCGGAGAGGAAGGACCACGACGCGGTGAGCCGAGCACGCAGCCCGGAAATCGACTGGTCGGACACGAAGCAGGTCCCGCAGGAGCGCTCTGTCCGCGAACAGATCCGCCAGCTGGCCGCGGCGTCGGTCGCGGACCTCAGCAAGACCCGGCCGCCACAGCGTTCCGACCTCGAGTCGCGCGCCGACCGCATTCTCGACCGGCTCGCCCTGCCCCGCCGCCATCTGGGCTTCGCGATGGTCGCCGTGAGCAACGGGTTCTGGGCGCCCCAGTTCGAGGCGGTCCCGTGTCGCCGGCGCGTCCTGCTTCTCCCCCACTGCCTGACGGGCGACCGGAGCCAATGCAAGGGACGGTTCGAGGCCGACGGCGTCCTCCAGTGCGTCGCCTGCCGCGAGTGCGAGGTCCGGCGCCTGAAGGAGGCGGCGGAGGAGCTCGGCTATCGCGTGCTCATTTTCGACGGGACGCCGCCGGTCCTGAACGAGCTCGCCGCGCGCACAGCGGACGCGATCCTCGGCGTCGCCTGCCTGGATTCCCTCGAGCGGGCGTTCGACAAGACGTCGGACCTGGGCGTGCCGAACATGGCCGTCCCGCTTCTGAACAACGGCTGCGCGTACACACGGGTGGAGTCGGACCTGGTGCTGACGTATCTGCGGGCCCACGCGCCCTCGCCGCCGACGCGGGTCCGGAGCTACGCCCCGCTCCTCCGCGCGACCGCCGAGTTGTTCGACCCCGAGCCGCTCCAGGGCCATCTCGAGCGGGTGCTGGGCGGGGAATCGGAGACGGATCGGATCGCGATCGACTGGATCGGCGCCGGCGGGAAGCGGTTCCGGCCGTTCGTCACCCTGGCGGCATACGCGACCGCACGGCACGGGCCCGACGTGCTCGCCTCCGACGCCGACCTCCCCCGCCTGATCCCGGACGCGGTCAAGGCCCTGGCCATCGCCATCGAGGTCCTGCACAAGGCGTCCCTCGTCCACGACGACATCGAGGATGCCGACGCGTTTCGCTACGGGGTGAAGACGCTGCACCAGCGCCACGGCGTGGCATCCGCGATCAACATCGGCGACTACCTCGTCGGGCTCGGCTACCGGCTGATCGCCGCTCAAGCCGACAGGCTCGGGCCCGAGACGACGGGCGACATTCTCTCTCACCTGTCCGCCGCCCATCTCGATCTCTGCCGGGGGCAGGGCGACGAACTGCTGTGGACGCCCGAGTCCGGGCCGCCGAAGCCGGTCGATGCGCTCGCCATCTACGCGCACAAGACGGCTCCCGCGTTCGAGATCGCCCTCTATGCCGGACTGCGAGCGGCGGAGGCCGTGTTCGAGCCGCGCGACCTTCGCGCCTTTGCCGTCTACGTGGGCGAGGCCTACCAACTGCTGAACGACCTGGACGACTGGCAGGGCGATCGGCACAACAAGGTGCGATCGGGGTCGGGCGCGACCGCGCGGCGGCCGACGCTGCTCCGGGCGTTCGCGGCGGAAGCAGGCGCGGCCGGCGAGTTGACCGCGGCCGGGGACGACCCCGAGCGGGTTCGGCGCATTTACGAGACATATGGGGTGTTCGACAAGGCGGAGCGACTCGTGGACAAGCTTCGGCGGCGGGCGACACAACGGGCCGAGTCGCAGCAGCGCCCGGCGCTGCGGGAACTGCTCCTCTTCATCGTGCGGATCGTGCTCTAGCCGAATGAAGCCAGACTATCTCGACGGGCTGGACAAGGCGCTGGCCGGGGGGGTGTCGAACCTCAGCAAGGCGTTCGGGCGTGCGCGGGGCGAGTACGTCCGGTCCCGGCAGTGCGACGACGGCGGGTTCCGCGGGCGACGGGGCGGGTCGGACATCTACTACACCGATCTTGCGCTTCGTACGTTGGCCCTGGTCGAGCCGCGGTCCGACGCCTTTCACCGCGCAGCGGGCTTCGTCGCCAACCTCCAGGGCGGCCCGAAGGACATCGTCGAGTGCTTCAGCCGGCTCAACTCGGTCCGCCTCCTTCGGGCTGCGGGAGAAGACCTCCCGGGCGGCCCGCCGGACTGCCGACCCCGCGTCGACGCCCGACAAGCGGGGACCTACGACCTGTTCCTGGGCGCGTTGTGCTGCCGGATGCTCGCCGAGCCGTTCCCGGAGACGGAGGAGGCCGTGCAGCGGGTCCGGTCGTGCGGATGCCCGGACGGAGGATTCGGCCAGACGGTCGGCGGGACCGGCCAGACGAACGCCACGGCGGCAGCCGTCGGAGTCCTGGCGATGGCCGACGCACTGACGACGGAGGACGCCGGCCGGGCGGCCGAGTTCCTGGCCGCGATGCAGACGCCGACCGGCGGGCTCGCCGCGCACGAGGGCGCGCCGGAGCCCGACCTGCTCTCTACATTCACGGCCCTGGTCACGTTGTCGGTTCTCGACCGCCTGGAGCAGATCAACTTGCCGGCCGTCGGCCGATTCGTCCGGGCGATGGCCGGCCCCGATGGCGGGTTCCGGGCCTGCCGGTCGGACCCCGAAACGGACGTGGAGTACAGCTACTACGGGCTGGGCACGGCGGCGCTCCTTCGCCACCTGGTGACAGCCCATCTTGGGCCGTCGCTGTGACTCGCCGGCGCCGATCAGAGCGCCATCGATGTGTTCCGGAGAAAGACGGCGACGAGCCGCTCCAGGCCCTCCTCGTCGTCGGCGCCGAAGCGGTCGGCAACCGGGCTGTCGACGTCCAGGACGCCGACGATCCGGCCGTCGACCTTGATCGGCACGACGATCTCGGACCGGGCGTCGGCCTGGCAGGCGATGTGTCCGGGGAACCGGCGGACGTCGGGCACGACGACGGTCCGCCGCTCGGCGGCCGCCGTTCCGCACACCCCCTCGCCGAACCCGATGCGCGTGCAGGCGGGCGGGCCCTGGAACGGCCCGAGCACCAGCTCGCCGTCTCGGTTCACGTAGATGCCCACCCAGCTCACGTCGGCCAACAAGCCGTACACCACGGCCGCGGTGTTGGCGGCGTTGGCAACGAAGTCCGTCTCATCCCCGAGCAGCTCGGCCAGCCGCCCGGCCATCTCGTCGTACACGCCGGTCCTGGTCATCGGTTCCTCGCGGTCAGTCGGTGGTCGAGCCCGGCATCCTAATCGGGGACGGTCGAGGAATCAAGCCCGCCCATCCCCGACAGTCGATACTACGAACGGGGGGATATGCATGCCCCTTCGTTGCTGCAATTCACGACCGCCTTCGCTCCTGCCCGCCCTGCCCTCGGACGCTCGACGCGAAGGCGGGTACTCTTGCTCCTGCTCCTGCTCCTGCTCCTGTTCTCGAAGTGCCTTCCGCGGCAAGAGGCGACATTGAGCAGGAGCACGAGAATGAGCACGAGCACGAGGGGAATGCGGGGCAGCCTCAGGGCGCCGGATCGCCCGCGTGTGCGCGCCGGGAACGGGAGACAACCCTCTTCTCAGGGGTCGGCCCGCTTGGACGCGGCCGCCCCGGTGCCCGCGTTCCCCGCAATCAGAATATCAACTGCATCCCCGACGGAGAGTTTCCGCGGTTGTTCTGGTTCCCGGTGTCGGGTACAATGGCGCCAATCGGCAGAAATCTACGCAGACCGCGATGAACATACTGGACGGACTGACAGACCGTCAGAGAGAGGCGGTGACTCACGGGGAGGGCCCGCTGCTGGTCGTCGCCGGCGCGGGGAGCGGGAAGACCCGGGTCATCACCCGGCGGGTCGCCTACCTGGCCGCGCGCGGCATCCCCCCCTATCGCATCCTGGCGATCACGTTCACCAACAAGGCCGCCGACGAGATGAAGTTCCGGGTGGCCGACCTGGCGGGGGTCCGCGGCGCCTGGGTGTCGACGTTCCACTCGATGTGCGCCCGCATGCTGCGGCAGTTTTCGGACCTGCTCGGGTTCGAGCATCCGTTCACGATCTACGACCGGGCCGATTCGCTCGCCTGCGTCAAGGCGGCGGTCGAGCACCTGGGGCTGACCGCGTCCGGGGCCGGCCCGGCCTCGCTGCTCAACGCGATCGGCCGCGCGAAAAACGAGATGCGGAGTCCCGACGAATTGGCGAAGCAGGCGGTCACCCGACGTCAGCGGCTCGCCGCGCGGGTATATCGGAAGTACGAGCAGATCCGGCAGGCGAACAACGCGCTGGACTTCGACGACCTGCTGCTCTGGACGGCGGAGCTGCTGGGCGAGAACGCCGACTTCCGGACGTACTGGCAGACGCGGTTTCAGCACGTCCTCATCGACGAGTACCAGGACACGAACCGGCCGCAGTACGTGATCGCCCGGCAGCTCTCGGCCGGGCACGGGAACATCTGCGCGACCGGCGACCCCGATCAGTCGATCTATGCCTGGCGGGGTGCGGACATCCGGAACATCCTCGACTTTCGCGAGGACTACCCGAGCGCGCGGACCGTGAAACTGGAGGAGAACTTCCGATCGACCAAGATGATCCTCCTGGCGGCCTCGGGGGTGATCGACCGGAACGAGGCCCGGATCGAGCGCGGGCTGTGGACTCGCAACCTGGAGGGCACGCCCGTCGAGATCGTTCGCTCCCGGTCCGACATCGCCGAGGGCGATGCCATCGTCGACGGCATCCGCGAGAGCGTCTCCGAAGGACGAGACTACGGCGACATGGCGATCTTCTACCGCACCCACGCCCAGTCCCGGGTGCTGGAGAGCTCGCTGCGCGACGCCGGCGTCCCCTACCAGATCCTGGACGCGGTCGAGTTCTACAATCGCAAGGAGATCAAGGACATCGTCGCGTACCTGAAGCTGATCCTGAACCCGGCGGACGGGATCAGCCTGCTGCGGATCATCAACGAGCCGCGGCGGGGGATCGGGAAGAAGAGCGTGGGCCGCCTGTCCGCGTTCGCGGCGGACAACGGGATCGGCATCCCGGAGGCGGTGGGACAGGCCGACCGGATTTCGGCTCTCCCGGCCCGGGCGACCGGGAAGGTGAAGGAGTTCGCGGCGCTGCTCGCCGCGCTCCGGAAGCTGCCCCGCTCGCCGGTGGCCGATCTCGTTCGCGCCGTGCTCGACCGGACCGGGTATCTGGCTCGGCTGGAACGGTCGGACGACGCGGAGGACGCCGGGCGCGCCGAGAACGTGAAGGAGCTGGTCAACGCGGCCGCCGAGTTCGACCTCGACTACCCGGACGAAGGGCTCGAAGTCTTCCTCGAGCGGGTCACGCTGGTCTCGAACAACGACGCGATGACCGGGGACGCCGGCCGTGTGCTCCTGATGACACTGCACTCGGCGAAGGGCCTGGAGTTCCCGGTCGTCTTCGTCGCCGGCGTCCAGGAGGGCCTGTTGCCCCACGCCAACGCCCTGGGGTCCAGCTCTCGCATTGAAGAAGAGCGGCGGCTCTGCTACGTGGGAATGACCCGGGCGAAGGAGCGACTGTGCCTCCACTACGCCTCGGAGCAATTCACGTTCGGGCGCCGGGAGCCGTCGGACGCCTCCCGCTTCCTGGGCGAGATCCCGGCCGACGCGAAGCGCGAGCGGGCGCCCGAGCGCGCCCCGTCGCTCGAGGACCTGGCCGCGACCGGCGGGCCGGCGGCGCCCGGAGAACGGGTCATTGAATATGACCCGGATATGCTAGAATATAGCCAGGTCCAGGTGGGCAGGAACTGCCGGCTGCGCCATCCCAATTTCGGCGAGGGGCGGGTCGTCTCGGTATCGGGGTCGGGCGAGCGGACCCGCCTGGTGGTCGATTTCGGCGGTCGACGGCGTCACCTGATGCTGAAGTACATTCGGCCCGACTGGCTGGCCTGACCGGGAATGCAATGGAACGCGTGCTCGATCTGATCGTCTGCTCGCTCGGATTTCTGCTGGCCGTCCCGAGCTCCGCTCCGGCGCAAACCATCGAACTCGACGGAAAGAGCTTCTCGGTCGCGAAACAGGTTCGCGCCCGACAGTACGACCTCCGCTTCGAGTTCAAACCCTCGCCCATTCCCGCGGGCGGGCTCGCCGCCATCTTCGCCAGGACATCGAAGGGACACTACGAGCTCGCGCTCCGGCCGCGGGCGCTCGAAATACGGGCCGTCTCCGGGGACCAGCGGTCCCGGATCCTGTCCGCGCCGCACCGCGTTGAGGAGCTGCGCACGCTCCGGATCCGCCGCCTGAACGACCTGTTGGTGGTGGAGCTCAACGGCGAGGTCGCCGCCCGGGCGATCGACACCTCGTTCGACCGCGGCTACGCACTGGTGCAGGTGGGGAAGGGTGTGCCGGCGGCCGCGAAGGTCGAGCTGGCCAACCGCGGGCCGATCTTCTTTTCCGACGACTTCATGGTGACGGAGGAGGAGGCGAAGAAAGAGCGCGGCTGGCGGACGCTGGCCGGCCGCTGGGAGTGTGAATCCATCCGGCCGGAGGGCAAGGCGGAGGAGGAATCGTATTTCACCCGGAGCGCGAACCCGTTCGCCTACCTGGGGAAGGCGCGGTCGCGCGGGTCGTTTGCCGTGGCCCAGACAGGGAAGGATTGGTGGTCGGGCTACTCGCTGCGTGCCTCGATCAAGTGCGCCGGCGAGGGCGGAGCCGGGATCGCGTTCGGTTGTGCCGGAGAGAAAGACTTCTGGCTGGTCCGCCTCGAATGCAGGCGCCGCTTTGCCGTCCCTTCGCCCCTGCGGTTGATCCGAATCAGGGGCGGCAAGCGGGAGCTCGTGGCCGAGCGGTACGTCCGGGCCCGCCACGGCCACTGGTATTCGCTGTCCACCCACGTCTACCACGGCCGCGTGCGCGTGCATTTCCTGGGCGACCTGGTGATGGACGTG
>JAWODX010000589.1:0-6351 GCA_046483085.1 Planctomycetota bacterium | reverse complement strand
GCGATCGGGCCGACGGTCGTCGAGCCTTCCATCACGATCCTGGTCCCTGCGGCTTCGGCCCGGGCGAACAGTCCGCCACAGATGACGGCCGCAACCGCAACTCCGATGACAGCACACTTCAACTTACCCATCGAACGTCCTCCTTTCGCGTCCATCGCTGTCCCCATTCTAGCCCGAGGGGACCCACCGGGTGTGAGCGTTCTGTTAGGACTCCATCAAACCTGTATGAGCGGCTCGTGAGCCGGACCCGCCGGGAGCCGCCGAGCGGGGGCCGGGCCGCTGCTGACAACGGCCCGGCCCGGTCCGCCGCACGTTGTCAGCGATCGCTGCCGATCAACCACTGATCGAAACCGTACTCCGTCTTCGGGAGCTGCAGCGCCAGCTTGCGCTCGACCTGCTGGCGGATCTTGTTGTCCTCTGTGTTGGCGAGGAGCAGATCCACCTCGGCCCCGAAGCGGATCCGCGGCAGGAGAACGACGACGATCTCGGTCTCGCGCTTGACCGTCTTCTCGTGGCCGAACAGCCAGCCCAGCACCGGGACCGACCCCAGGATGGGCATCTTCTGCGTCTCTTTGACGTCCTCGGTGCGGTGGAGGCCGCCGATGCAGATCTCCTCGCCGTCCCGGCAGAGGACGGTCGTCGACAGCTCGTGCGACCGGAGCTGGGGCGGACCGCTGGGGGTAAGCCCGGCGATGTTGTTCAGCTCCAGCTCGATCTCGAGCTGGGTGGTCTCCTGACCGATGCGGGGCACGACCTGCATCTTGAACCCGACGCTCAGGCTCTCGCTTACCGGCTTGGTGACGGTGCGCTCGTAGAAAGCGATGTCGGTCTGCGCTTCCGCGTCGGTCTCCTGGCGCGAGTCCGAATCGGGCCGAAGACCGAACGAGTTGGCCTGGGGGCTGACGACGAAGTGGAGCGTCTCGTCGGTGGCCTCGAGCGTACCCGTCTTGCCGTGCTTGACCAGCACCTTGCCGCGTGTGACCACGCGCGCCCGGCCGGATCCCTCGAGGAAGTCGAGGTAGGCGGCGGTCAGCGCGTAGTTGGCGCTGCGGTAGAAGCCGCGGACGGTGCCGTCGAACTCGGCGTTGGCCAGGATGCGGCGGTCGACGAACGGATCGAGGATGCTGGTCGCGCCCTCGGCGTCCTGCGTGTACGAGCCGCCCCACGAGATGAACTCGAAGAGGTTCCGGCCGGGGCCGTTCTTCCACGCCATGTAGTCGACACCGATCTGCTTCATGTTCGAGACGTTCACTTCGTACACCGTCGCCTCGAGCAGGACCTGCGGGATCGGCTGGTCGATCTTCTCGATGGTCTTGACGAAGCTTCCGGCCCGGTTCGGCTCGCCGCTGAAGTACGCGGCGTTGGCCGCCTCGTCGATCAGGGCCAGGTTGTCGTTGTGCTCGCCGAAGTCACCGGACGCCGGAATGAGGGCGATGTCGGCGGGGGTGCGGATATCGCGGAACTTCCCGCGGACGTACGCATCCACCGAGCCGTCCACGTCATCCTTCAGCCACTTCGTATCGAGCTCCTTGAGGGCCGCCTCGATGTAGGGCATCTGGAAATCGGGGGCCAGGCAGAAGAGGAACTTCTCCCCCTTGACCTTGTCGCGGATCACCTCGCACCGGCCGCCTTCTGCGGCTGCGGCCTCGCGGAACGCGTTCCGAATCTCGATCGTCGCTGCGTTCTCGATCGGGAACACCCGCACGCGGTAATCGTTGAGCAGGATCTTCTGGTTCGCCCGCAGGACCTTGATGACGCCGTCCTTGTCGCCGGGCACGTTGATCTGCTCGTCCTGGTACAGGTAATTGTTCAGATTTGCATCATCTGGGTCCGGGCTTGGATTGCCGGCCTTCTTCTGGATGCTTTCCCACTCGTGGCCACCGTCGCCCATCGCCAAGCCGGACAGGCACAGGCAGAAGGCGGCAGCCAGGAGCAGCATCGCTCGAACCTTCTTAACTCTCACGTCGTCCTCCTTTCGCAGGAACCTCTTCAGCAAGATACAGGACCTTGGAACGGTTGGTTCGGTCGGACACCGTTATCGCTCCATGTCCAGCATCCACTGATCGAAGCCGACCTCGGAATCCGGGACCTCGGTGTCCTGCTCCCGCAGGGCCTTGGCCTTGATCCGGGCGGCGTTGACCTTCGTCGGGTCGTACTCCATGGCGGCGAAGTCCTCGACGACAGTCGTGCTCAGCACGACGACGATCTGTCGCCGCTCCGTGGTCGTCCCTTCCTGCCCGAACAGCGATCCGAGCACCGGCAGCGAGCCGAGGAAGGGCATCTTGTCGCTGCGCTCGACCATGACCGTGCGGCTGTATCCGCCGAGAACGATCTCCTGACCGCTCTTGACGTGGGCCTCGGTCTCGGCGTCGCGCGAGACGAGCTGCGGGGTGCCGAACTGGTCGAAGCCGGTGTGGCTGACGACCTCGCTCCGCACCTGCACCTCGATCTCTTCGGTCCCGATCGTCGGCGTGACCTCCAGCAGGACGCCGGCGCGGGAGCCGAGAATGCGGCTGCGTGTGCTGTCGACTACCGAACGGTTGTCCGGGACCGTGGCCTCGTCGCCGAACTGATCGATGGCGACGCCAGCAGGGCGGACACCGGCGTTGGCGGCCGGGCCGTTCTGGGCCTCGTAGTACAGAATGGTGTCGCCGGCGAACAGGCTCGCCGCCGTCTTGTTCCGGGCGACCATCTTGGCCGCCGTCATCACGCGGGCCTTGTTCTTGACCACCAGGAAGTCGAAGAAAGCGCTCGGAACGTCGAGGAAGTAAACGCCGTTCCGCCCACTGGCCTCGTAGCTGCGACCCGGCAGGCCGAACGTTCCACCCGGCACGCCCGAGTTGAACAGCGGATTCATGTCGTCCTGTGACCAGACCTTGCCGTACTCCTCATACGCCTGGATCGAGAACGCATGACGGCCGGGGCCGTTCTTCCACTGCATGTAGTCGAGGCCGATCCGGCTCTCGTTGTCCACGTTGACCTCGTACACGGTCACTTCCATCGCCACCTGCTTCGGCGGCAGGTCAAACTCCGGAAGCCAGGCCTTGACCGCTTCGAGCCGGCTGCCGGCCGTGTACACCATGAACGCGTTGGCTTCTTCGTCCAGCTTGAAGTCGCCACCCCCCTGCACCGCTTCGATCAGGTCCGTAAAGGCTGTATCCTCGACGTGACGGTGCTTGGGGCGGTAATAGAAAAAGCTGTCGCCGGAGGAGCTGGTCAGCCCCGCCCGGTCGATCGTCTTCATCAGGGCGTCGATGTCCGGCACCATGTACGACGGGACGGTCAGCATGACCTTGCCCGAGGTCACCTTGCCGTCCGGGCCCGGCTTGCCGAAGAAGTAGAACCCGCCCTCTTCGATCTGGGCGATCCGGCGGATCCACCGCTTCAGGGCGTACGGATTCACGTTGTTCACCGTGTACACCTTGGGCACGTACCGATGCACCTGCGCCTTGTTCGTCGTGCGCAGGATCTTGATGGTGTGCATCGGGTACTCGTCCGGCGCGGGAGCGACCTTGGCCGGCTCCGCCGCCAGCCCGACGCCGGCCAGGCCGACGAGCAAGGCCGCAATGGTTACTGCACGCCTGAACACCACGTGGCACCTCCTTTCAGCAGGGCGACGCACAGTCCGGCGGCCGGCCCGGACCGATCCGAGCCGTTACACGGGCCGCCAGGACCGCCAGCCACCTCGTCCGACACGACACGAGACCGACAACCTCCCCTCTTGACACTCCCCGCTGAGCGACGCAACCCCGGCCGGCCGGATGTGCCGGACGATTTATCGGCCTTCGATCTCGGCTCGCCGGCCCCGCCCGCCTTCTCCAACGCGGGCTCACCAAACCGGCTCACCCTCCCCAGATACGGGTTCACTTTCACCGTGTAGATCCGCTCGCCACCCCCCGGCCTCTTCTCCCGAACCCGGACGAGCCACATGTAAAGACCCGAGTCCCCCATGCGCGCCAGCAGCGCCTTCGTCTTCACCACCTCGCCCGACGCCGATTCCTCGGCCAGCCGCACCGCCTCCTTCTCCAGAATCAGCCCCGAGTGCGGGTCCCGCCGCACCCACACCTCGTCGGTCACGCGAAACTCCGCCGGCTCCGAGAACACCGCGTGCGCCAGCAGCTCGTCGTCCACCACCACCCCCTTCACCTGCGACAACAACGCATACTCACCCGGCTGCTCGGTCAGCCGGGTGAAGAGGAACGCCCGGGACGACGAGCCGCCCGGCCCGATCTCGTGAGCCGCCGCCGCCACCGTCTTCGACTGCACCGGCTCCCGGTACTGCCGCTTGTGCGTCCCCTTCCCCGAGCAGATGAACTCCGCCGTCTTCCCGTCGAACCGCCGAAGGACCACCCGCGCGCTGCTCCGGTTCTCCACGAGCACCGTCGCGATCACTGGCTCCCCCACCTTGAATGTCTCCTGGTTCACCGACAGCAGGACCGACACGACCGGCCGCTTCTTACTCGCACCCACGCAGCCGCCCAGAGCGGCCGCCAGGCCCAGCAGGAGCACCAGCCGCCCCGCCGTCCGCATCTCGTTCTCTTTCACGCGTTCCCGCTCTCTCTCATTCATCATCCCGACGCTGCCCGGCGCAGGGGCCGACAGCGCCCCGTTCCCGAATCATCGACCGGTAGGATGCGTTCCGGGTATCAATGCAGGTTTAGGCGGACGTTTGAATTTCGTGAGGATGTGAGGCCGGCGGGCGCCGCCTCAGTCGCTCCCGGGCTCTGCCTCGGGCGCGCCCGGGACCGGCAGGAAGATGGTGAACGCGCTCCCCTCGCCGGGCGTGCTGTCCACGGTGACCCGCCCCTGGTGCGCCCGGACGATGTGCTTCACGATCGCGAGCCCCAGGCCCGTGCCGCCCAGGCTCCGGCTCCGCGCCTTGTCCACCCGGTAGAACCGCTCGAACACCCGCGGCAGGTGTTTCGCCTCGATGCCGCAGCCGTGGTCGCGAACGCTCACCGCCACCTCGCCGTCCGCGGCCGACCCCGTCACCTCGATCGCGCTCCCCGGCTCGCTGTACTTGATCGCGTTGTCGATCAGGTTCGTCACCGCCTGCTCGAAGAGCTGGGCGTTCACCTCGGCGGTCAGGTCGTCCGGGCAGTCGAGGGTGACCGGCGTGCCCTTTTCCGCGGCCCGCTGCTCGCAGGCGCGGACGGCCGAGGCCAGGATGTCGGCCAGCGGCCAGGTCTCGCGCCCGATCCCCGGCTCCTGCTCGTCCTGCTCGATGCGCGAGAGCAGGAGCAGGTCGTCGATGATCGCCGTCAGCCGGTCGGCGTGCCCGGCCACGATCCGCAGGAACCGCTCCGCCTCCTCCCGATCGTCGACCGCCCCGTCGACCAGCGTCTCGACGAACCCCTTGATCGAGGTGATCGGGGTCTTGAGCTCGTGCGAGACGTTGGCCACGAAGTCGCGGCGCAGGTTCTCGAGCCGCCGGACGCGGGTCACGTCGTTCATCACGATCACCACGCCGATCGCGCCGTCGTCCGGCCCGCGCAGCGACGCGCTGTACGTCTCCAGCAGCTTCTCCTGCCCGTCGCGGACGGCCACGTCGCCCCGCGTGGGGTCCGGCGACCGAAGGGCGTTGGCGACGAACTTCTGGAGCTCGGGGTTCCGGATCACCTCCTGGATCGTCCGCCCCCGGGCCTGCTCCACCTCGACGCCCAGCATCCGGCCCGCCGTCCGATTCATGCTGATGATCTGCTCGTCGACGTCGATGGCCAGCACCCCCTCCGACATGCTCGCCAGGATCGCTTCCTGCTCGTTGCGCTGGCGGACGATCGCCTGGATCCGCCGGTCGAGGTCCGCGGCCATCGCGTTCAGTGTCTCGCCCAGCCCGGCCAGCTCGAACGTGTCCGGCACCGGGACCCGCGCCGACAGGTCGCCGGCCGCGAACTGCTCGGCGGTCCGCTCCATCTCCTCCAGCGGCCGGCTCAGCGTCCGCGACACCCAGAAACACGTCAGGATGGCGAGCAGCGCGACCACCGCCCCGCCCAGCGCGACGTGCCGGTAGATCGACCGGACCGTCTCCGCGATCACGGTCACCGGCAGCGACACGCGGGCCACCGCCGGGGCCCCCCCCGGCCCGGGGATCCGGACCGCCACGTACATCATGTCCTTGTCAACCGTGTCGCTGTGCCGGACGCTGCTCCCGTACCCCTTCGTCGTCCGGAACGCCTCGACGATCTCGGGCCGTCTGCCGTGGTTGTCCATGTTGTCTTTGACCGGGTGCTTCTCCGAGTCGCCCAGCACCGTGCCGTCGGCCCGGACCACCGTGTAGCGTGTGCTCGACCACTTCGCGTCGCGGCCGAGGCGGTCGCAGAGCTCGTTGACCGCCGCCGGGTCGTCCAGCCG
>JAWODX010000587.1:0-4375 GCA_046483085.1 Planctomycetota bacterium | reverse complement strand
GCCGGGGGGCGGGGCGTCCACGCGCCTTCGGAGGGCCTGCGGCACGGTCAGGCGACAGACGCCCCGCCCCCCGGCCCCGAGCGGGGGCCGCTCGCCGTGGGAGCCGAACCCCGGACGCTCGACTTCGAGGACGCCGAAGGGACGAAGCTGCTCGTCTTGAAGCGACGGGGCCGGCGCGGCCGCCATCCCCGCCTGCTCTTTCTCGGCGGCCGTACCCGGAAGCGCCTCGACAACAAGTTCGTCCTGATCTGCGTCGACCTGGAGGAAGGGGAGGTATTGTGGCGCGGACGGGAACGGCGCGGCGACCGGTGGTTCGAGGAGATCCGGCTCAAGGGCAAGGGCGCCGAGCCGGGGTTCTCCGAGGCATTCGTCTGCGGCGACCTCGTCGTCGTACACGGCCTGTACGACGTGCTCGCGTTCGGCGTCGGGGACGGCCGGCTTCGCTGGCGGTATCGCGCCCCGTTCGACTTCGAGATCAAACACGCGCGGATGAGCGGCGAGCTGCTCGTCCTGGCGGGCAAGACCGAGACCATCGCATTGTACATCCCCAGCGAGACCCGCGCGGGCGAGGTCGCCTGGCGCCAGAAGGAGCAGGGCGACCTGTACATCGCGCCCTACTTCCAGGGCGACCGGCTCATCTCCGTCCGTAAGCTCCCGTTCAGCGTCACCGCCCGCTACCGCCTCACCGGCAAGCTGATCGGGCGGCTCGCCCTGCCCGCCCTCTCGCTCCACCCCCGGCACCCGCTCTTCGAGGAGACCGACCCGCTCCATCGGCAGGCGCTGCCGGTCGCCCGGGACGGCGACCTGCTCGTCGTCACCGACGGATGGTATTACATCGCGGTGGACACGCGGACGCTCACCGTCCGCTGGAAGCGCCTGATCGACAACAACGACGTGACCCGGGAGCCGGCGATGCGGTTCGAACTCGGCGGCGACTACCTGGCCATCCTCAAAAACGACTACGACCAGGACGCGATCTACATGCTGTCGAGCCGGACGGGCCGGGTGCTCTGGCACACGGACCCGAAGGATGCGCACTCGCCCCAGCCGCTCTACTCGTTGTACGTCGACGCGCCGCCCGACGGGCGGCGGCAGGCCGTGCTGTATGGCTTCGGTAAGCACCCGGGGCAGGGGTTCTACGTCGTCGGGCGCGACTGCCGGACGGGGACCCGCTTGTTCAAGCAGGAGCACGCGGGGTACGACGGCCGGCCGAAGGCCTGGCTGATGCGCCGCGGGTTCGGGCCGGAGCGCGGCGGCGCCGCGCACCTCGTCGCGCGGGTCCAGGACCGGCAGGAGTTCGAGCTCAAGGCGCTCGACGCGTCGACGGGCGCGGCGGTCCGGACCCTCCACCGGGAGGGCATCGGGCCGTTCGGGGTGCACGGCCGGGTCTCGGCGACCGTCCAGAACGGCCGCCTCGTTCTTCTCGCGAAAGGAAGGTTGAACCTGTGAAACGAGAACAAGGATCGACCAGCATCTCCCGCCTCCTGGCCTGTCTCCTGGCATCCGCGCTGCTATGCGCGGCCGGCTGCCTCGAGGTCGAGACCCGGCTGAAGCTGCACACAGACGGGAGTGCAACGATCACCGAGCGGGTGCGGCTGAGCAGGCGGCTGCTCGACCTGAGCCGCAACGCGGCGCCGGACCTCAAACTCGAGTCGCTCGTCTCCAGGAAAGCCGTGCGCGACCGCGTGGCGAAGATGGGGGAGGGGATCAAGCTGGTCGAGCACAAGTCGGTGACTTATGACGACGGCTCGCGCGAGTCGCGCGCCGTCTTCAAGATCCCCGACGTCAACGACTTCGTGTACGTGTCGCCGCTGGTGCGCGGGGGCGGATACCCGTACCGGACCCGGGCGAAGGCGCGCATCTTCTGCATCACGCGGGGCGGGCACCGGGGCCGACAGCGGGCCGGCAACCTGGGGTTCCGGCTCCAGCCCATGTCGAACGGCCGCCAGCCGCCGAAGGAGAAGCGAGACAGGGACGAGCCGCCTGCGCCGGGGCCCTCGCCGAAGGAGCTGCAGGTGATCCGCGAGCTCCAGCCGGTCTTCCGCGACCTGATGGAGGGCCTGCACGTCCGCTTCACCTTCGAGTCCTACGCCCCCATCCACACCGTGATCGGCTGGCGCGGCCGGCAGGAGCGAACCCGAAGCTTCGATCTCATCGACTTCGACGCCGACGCGGCCATGGACGCCTACGATTACCCGTTCCTCGAGAACGAAGAGATCATGCTCGACTTCCTCCGGGGCCAGCTCAACTCGGACAGGATCCGGGAGCACCTCGAGGGCTGGGCGAGCAACCATCAACTGCCCGTCCTGCATCGCCGGGTCACCGTCATGTTCCCACCCTCCAGGCCGCTCTTCGACCGCTACGTCAAGGGCAAGACCCTCCATTGCCCGTATCGACGGCTCAGCCCGGAGACCGACTACAATACCACGGTCACCTTCGACCAGGTCGGCTGGAAGGGGGACTGACCGGCGCGCGGGCCGCCCCGAGCCGGGCGACGCGCCGCCCGGTTTGACTCGTTTCGACCTCTCGGCTAGAATCATGGCAGGCCCGGAACATCGCTCGTGAGGCGCGTTTTTTGGACACGGACCGCGATCTGATTCGCAACATCAGCATCGTCGCGCACATCGACCACGGAAAGTCCACGCTCGCCGATCGCCTCATCCAACACGCCCAGCTCGTCTCCGACCGCGATTTCCGCGACCAGATCCTCGATACCATGGACATCGAGCGCGAGCGCGGCATCACCATCAAGAGCAACACCGTGACCATGCCGTACGACGCGAAGGACGGCCGGACCTGCCAGATCAACCTGATCGACACCCCCGGACACGTCGACTTCTCGTACGAGGTCTCGCGGTCGCTCGCCGCGTGCGACGGCGTCCTGCTCGTCGTCGACGCCTCCCAGGGCGTCGAGGCCCAGACCATCGGCAACCTGTACAAGGCGATGGAGCACGAGCTGACCGTCGTCCCGGTCATCAACAAGATCGACCTGCAGTCGGCGGACATCGACGGGACGCTCGGGGAGATCGACGAGGAGCTCGGCCTGCCCATCGAGGACGTCGTCTACTGCTCGGCGAAGACGGGCGAGGGGATCGAGGACGTGTTCGAGGCGATTGTCCGCCAGATCCCCCCGCCCGACGACCGCTCGGGGGAGCCGCTCCGCGCACTCATCTTCGACGCCCTCTACACCCCCTACCGCGGGACGATCGTCTACTTCCGCGTCGTCGACGGCGTCATCCGCGTCGGCGACAGCATCCGCCTGATGCACACGAGCAAGGTCCACGAGGTCGACGAACTGGGCCACATGCAGCTCGAGCTCGCGCCGTGCGAAGAACTCCGCTCGGGCGACGTCGGCTACCTGCTCGCCGGGATCAAGAGCGTCGCCCACGCCCGCGTCGGCGACACGATCACGCACGAAAAGGCCCCGGCCGACGAGCCGCTCCCCGGCTTCGAGCACGTGACGCCGATGGTCTTCTCGTCGATCTACCCGATGGCGAGCGGGGAGTACGAGGATCTGACCGCCGCGATGGACAAGCTCTCGCTGAACGACGCGGCGCTCGTCTACGAGCGCGACTCGTCCGCCGCCCTCGGCCTTGGCTTCCGATGCGGGTTCCTCGGCCTCCTCCACCTCGACGTCGTTCAGCAGCGGCTCGAACGCGAGTACGGCCTGTCGCTCGTCCTCACCGCCCCGACCGTCGTCTATCGCGTCACCCTCGGGGACGGCGAGACGGTGGAGATCGACAACCCCGGGCAGTACCCGGACCCGGCCAGGGTCGAGCGGGTCGAGGAGCCGTTCGTCCGGGCCTCGATCATGACCCCTGTTCGATACATCGGCCCGATCATGGAGCTCTGCCTCGCCGCCCGCGGGACCAACTCGCACACCGGATACCTCGGCCACAACCGGGTCGACATCCAGTTCGACATGCCCCTGGCCGAGATCATCTACCACTTCTACGACAACCTGAAGCGGGTCACGCAGGGGTACGGCTCGCTCGATTACGCCCCGCTCGACTACCGCCAGACCGACGTCGTGAAGCTCGACATCCTGGTCAACGGGGAGGAGCTCAGCCCGCTCTCGCAGCTCGTGCATCGATCGAAGGCGCGGGAGTACGGCCTGCACGCCTGCAAGCGCCTGGAGGAGACGATCCCCCGCCAGCAGTTCAAGATCGCGCTGCAGGCGGCGATCGGCGGCGAGATCATCGCCCGCCGGACCATCCGGGCCTACCGGAAGGACGTGACCGCCAAGTGCTACGGCGGCGACGTCACGCGGAAGCGGAAGCTGCTCGAGAAGCAGCGGGCGGGCAAGAAGCGGATGAAGATGGCGGGGAACGTCCCCGTCCCCCAGGAGGCGTTCGTCGCCGTCCTCCGCGCCGAG
>JAWODX010000578.1:0-7894 GCA_046483085.1 Planctomycetota bacterium | reverse complement strand
GGGGTATCTGGGGGGTATCTCGCCCTCGTGCTGCATCGGGGCGGTCGACGCGGCCAGGATGGCCGCGAGACCGCGGGCAAGATGCCCGCGACACACACAACCACGTGCAAACAATATAGTGTCGCGCATAATATGTCCATCCCCTGCTCGGCGGGGGTGCATCAACGGATTCTGGTCATACGGCATCAGGGGACACGTACCGATCCGCTTCCGTTCTGGCGGAAGCGGCTTCCGGTACATGTCCCCTGCTCCGGCCGCCCGGCGGCGCAATCGGCGGATCCGGACGAGCGGATCGTCACGTTTGCCGCAACCATAATATCTTGACGCACCCCTCGGCGGATGCGCGGGACGGACGCCGGGAACCTGGCTTCGCCGCTCCCTGCGCTCATTACAGGCGTCTGGTATACTGGGCCGCTGTGACAGCGAGAGATCGAGACGACGAGCATCTGGTCGGGTCGCTCCTTGCCTGGTACGACGAGCACAAGCGCGACCTCCCGTGGCGGCGGCGGAAGATGCCGTACCGCGTCTGGGTCGCGGAGACGATGCTGCAGCAGACGCGGGTGGAGACCGTCGTCCCGTACTACCGCCGGTTCCTGCGGCGGTTCCCGTCGATGGCGTCGCTGGCCCGGGCGTCGCTCGACGATGTGCTGGAGGTGTGGGCGGGGCTGGGCTATTACTCGCGGGCGCGGAACTTCCACGCGGCGGCGAGGGAGGTCGTCGGCCGGTGGCGGGGGCGGATCCCGAAGGACCGCGAGACGTTCCTCGATCTCCCCGGCGTTGGCCCGTACACGGCGGGCGCCGTGCTGAGTATCGCGTATGACCTTCCGCTGCCGATCGTCGATGGGAACGTGACGCGGGTGCTCTGCCGTCTGTACGCGATCGAGGAGGACGCGAAGTCGACGCGGGTGCAGAGGCGGCTCCGGGCGCTGGCCGGGGAGCTGGTCCCGGACGACCGGCCGGGCGATTTCAACCAGGCGCTGATGGAGCTCGGCTCGCTGGTCTGCGTGCCGCAGGACCCGGCGTGCGACCTCTGCCCGCTCGCCGACCGGTGCGAGGCCCGGGCGACGGGCCGGCAGGACGAGCTGCCGCGCCTGCCGAAGCGGAGGCCGATCCCGCACTACGACGTGCCGGTCGGCGTCATCTGGCGCGACGGGAAGCTGCTGATCACGAAGCGGCCGACGGACGCGATGCTCGGCGGGCTGTGGGAGTTCCCCGGCGGCAAGCGCGAGCCGGGCGAGTCACTCGAAGACGCACTGCGGCGCGAGATCGAGGAGGAAACCGGGCTGGCCGTCGACGTGGGCGAGCTCATCGTCTCGGTGAACCACGCGTACTCGCATTTCCGGGTGACGCTGCACGCCTACCACTGCCGGAGCCGGCGCGGGCGGCTGCGGCCCACGAAGTGCGACGCTCACGAATGGGTCGAACCGGACGAGCTGGACGGCTATGCTTTCCCCTCCGGCAGCCGGGCGATCATCGAGGCCTTGCAAGCCGGATCATCCTGAACTTTAACCGGTTACAGCCTGTCCGGGCTGGGGCGGTACGCCTTCCGTTCATACTTGGAGCTGGTAGTCCAGGGTCTGCGCCAGCGCCTGGCTCTTCGCGGCGGCGACGAACCCGAGCGCGGCGGGCATGGAGACGCCGAACGACCTGGTGTTCGGCGGGAACGGGTTCGGCTCGAGGTACAGCCCGTTCTTGATCGCCCGCTTGACGTAGCCCGGTGCGGGGGATGCTGGGAGATCGACCGTCCATTCGAGGACATCCCGCAAGAAATGCTGTTTCGGCGTCGCCGGAACGGCATTTCGCGAGAAGTCTTTGGAAGGGGGTGCGGGGGACGACCTTTCTTCAGAAAGGTGTCCCCCCGCGCTCCTACACCTCGTAGTTCAGGATCAGCAGCTCCTGCCCGGTCACCTTCTCCTCCTTCCGGCCGTTCGCCTTGTCCTCCTTCGAGACCGCGTACGTGCCGCAGTACGTCCACTCCATCTCCTCGAATCGCCAGCCCTCGTACAGCTCGCGCACCTCCGGGCAGTCGTCGTAGGAGATCATCACCTTCGCGGGGCAGTCGCGGAGCTCCCGGGCCATCCGCGCATGGCACTCGATGTCGAACGACTTGTCGTAGAGCTTGTCCGTCGCGTGCCCCGTGCTCTCGCGGTAGTACGGCGGGTCGGCGTAGATGAACGTCGACGCATCGGCCCCCGCCAGGCACTCGGCGTAGTCGCGGCAGGTGATCCGGCCCCCCTGCAGCTTGGCCGAGACCCTGCGGAGGTGCGCGAGCTTCTTCTCCAGCCGCGCCCAGCCCTGCGGGTTGCTGAAGTAGAGCCGCGACTTGCGGTCCGGATCGAAGACGACCCGCCCGCCCCAGACTGTGCGGTTCAGGTAGTAGAATTGCACCGCCCGCTCGAGCAGGTGGTTCCGGCCGCGGCACGTCATCAGGTCGCGGCGCTCGAACGCCCAGTAGTGGAACCGCTTCTTCGAGCCCGGTGTGCCCTGGGCCCGGCAGAGCTCGGCGAACTCCTCGAGCCGGTCGCGGACCGCGACCCAGAACGCGTACAGCCCGGGGTGCAGGTCGTTGATCCAGTTCGTCTCGGCCTTCGGTTTATAGAAGAAGATCGCGCCGCCGCCCGCGAAGATCTCGCGGTAGTGGGTGTGCTCGGGGAAGTACGGGGCGAAGCGTTTCGCGACGCGCGTCTTGCCGCCCGGGTAGCGCAGCGGCGAGCGCACCGGCCCGTGCACGTCGAACAGCGTCTCCTGCATGTGCCCCTCGCCCACAGACAGAGTCGGGCGGATTATAGGAGCGCGGCGGGCCCTGTCAATTTGCCGCGCGCCGACAGCCTGCCACCCCCGCCCCCTTGCAGGCGCCCGCCGGCCCCGCTAAAGTAGCTCGCGACCCGGCCAAGACGCGGAGCAACGCGCATGAAACCGAAAGAGAAAAAGCAACTCGTCAAGAACGCGGTGCGGCCCGAGCGCAGGAAGGCGAAGGCACTGGCCGGCAAGATCTGGGAGCTGGCCGAGCCGGCGTTCAGGGAGCACGAGTCGGCCCGCCTGCTCGCCGACTACCTCGCCGACCGCGGCTTCGACGTGAGCCTCCCGTTCGAGTCCGCGCCCACTGCGATCAAGGCGGTCAAGGGCGCCGGCAAGCCGGTCGTCGGGATGCTCGGTGAATACGACGCGCTGCCCGACTGCGGCGAGGAGCCGGGCACCTGGGGCCACGCGTGCGGGCACAATCTGCTCGGCGTGGGCGCCGCCGTCGGCGCCGTCGCCGCCGCCAGACTGCTCGACGAGACCGACACCCGCGGCCGCGTCGTCTACTGGGGCTGCCCCGCCGAAGAGGCGCTCGCCGGCAAGGCGTACATGGCGCGCGACGGGGCGTTCCGCGGGCTCGACGCCTGCCTCTGCTGGCATCCGTCGGGCGGGACCCGGGTCAAGGCCGCCGGCGGCTCGGCACTCGACTCGCTCCTCTTCGAGTTCCACGGCCAGACCGCCCACGGCGCCTACGCCCACGGCGGCCGGAGCGCGCTCGACGCCGCCATCCTCATGGACGTCGCCGTCAACTACCTCCGCGAACACGTGCCCGAGAACGTCCGCATCCACTGCGTCATCCGCGACGGCGGCAACGCCCCGAACGTCGTGCCCGAGTATGCCCGCATCTGGTACTACGTCCGCGCCAGGGACCGCGAGCAGGTCGACGAGGTCACCCGGCGGCTCACCCTCTGCGCCGAAGGCGCCGCCACCGCCACCGAGACGAACGTCGAGCGGACCCTCATCACCGCGATCTACAACCTCCTGCCGAATCGGACGTTCGCCGAGCTCGTGCTCGAGAACCTCAAGCTGATGCGCGGCCCGCGCGTGCTGAAGTCCGACCGCAAGCGCGTGGCGGATCTCGGCAAGAAGCCGGACTTCGCCAGGGGGGTCGACGAGGAGGTGAACTGGGAGCCGGGCCGGGCATCGAGCGACGAGGCGACCGTGTCGTGGCTCGCGCCGCTCGGCGGCTTCGGCGTCGCCTGCGTCGCGAAGGGGACCGCCGGCCACCATCGCGAGTACACACGCCAGTCGAACCTCCCGTTCGCCCACCGGGGAATGCTCCGCGCGGCCGAGGTCTTCGCCGCCACCGCCTGGGACCTCTTCTCCGACAAGCAGGCCCTCCGCAAGATCCGGGCCGAGTTTCGAAAGGGGACGAAGGGGTTCCGGTTCGATCCGCTGATCCCCAAGGGCCAGCAGCCGCCCGTCGAGGAGCTGTAGCGTCACTTCAAGGCCGAGTTCGCAGGCGTCGAGAATGGCGGACCGGCACCGGCCGGGCGAGCGTAACACGGGAACGCTCCTGCCCCCGGTTCCGCGCAGGCAGGAACAGCGCTGAAGCGGCAGAGCGGGGCCGCCGTGATCGGGCCTGCCGCGCTCGTCAGGAGGCGGGTACAAGCGCGTCGGCGACTCGCCGGCGCAGTTCCTCGATCGCGCTCCTCGCCTCCGCGGCGGGCCAGTCTGTCGGCAGGAGCTGGGCCGGGAGCATCGGATCGTCCAGCTCGACCGCCATCCAGTCTTTGGCGATACGCAGCGCATTTCCCAGCGCCGGCTGGCCGAGGTCGGACTTCGGCGTCGATCGTGCCCGCTCGCGCAGTTGCCGATACCGGTCTGCCAGCTCGGCCAGCGGCCACATGTCTCGGACCGCTTCGGCCGGCGAGCCGTGCAGGATAACATGCGCGCCGAGCGCCCAGTTCAGGTGCTCGGCCGCCTGATACGTTTCGGCATCGGCAGACACTTGCGCGGACCAGTCATACGGCGAAATCCACGTGCTCTGGGTCAGCTCCCCCAGGCCGACCTGGCGCATCGAGCGGATCAGCCGGCGGCGCATCGTCGTCGCCTGCTGCGGCAGGTCATACGTGACCAGACACCACCGGCCGTCCCATCCGGCCCCCTGGCGGCGCTTCTTCTCCAGCACGACCTCGTCGGCCACCAGCGGCCCGGCCGGACGATACAGATTCCGCCGGCCGACCCGCCAGACCCTTACCTTCTGCTGCTCCTCCAGCTTTCGCATGAAGTACCGCGCCGTCCAATCATCGATGATGCCGTACAGCGCTCGGAGCAGCTCGATCACCGGGCCCAGATCACTTCGCCGCTCCAGCATCCAGACCGCCATCTGAAAATCCAGCTCACTCGCCCCGCTCCGCACTCTCCGGCCCATCGTTCATCCCCCACTGAGCCAAAAACGTGTATAATTCAGAAGCGCAGCTGCGCTTCAGATATATACACGTTTTTCCGGAGAAGTCAAGCGATATGCCTGGCCGATGGAGAGCGTAGACCGAAGGAGAGCTGTAAGTGCCAGTATACGCTGGGGATGGGAATCTCTCCGTCGTCCATCTTCCGCAGATATTCACGAACAATGCGTATAATACGGGGGCGCAGCTGCGCTCCTGTATTATACGCGTCTCAGGGATCGTTGCGGCGATGGTGGAAGAGAGAACAGTTTGCTGGAGACGATGGCTTGAGGCGCACACCTGGTCGGCAGGCCCTCGAGGTTACCAGCGGAGGGTGGCGGAAGCCCAGGTGAGGCCGGCGCCGAAGACGGCAAGGACGACAAGGTCGCCCTCGCTGATGAACCCCTGCTTGTCGGCTTCGTCGAGGGCGACGGGGACCGAGGCCGCGGACGAGTTGCCGTACTTGTCGAGGTTGATGAAGAATCGCTCCTCGGGGTAGTCGAGCCGCTCGGCGACGGCCTGGAGGATGCGGAGGTTGGCCTGGTGAGGGATGATGGCGTCGATCTCGGAGACGGGGACGCCCTGCTTCTCGGCGGCCTGCTGGATGACCTCGGTCAGCTTGGTGACCGCGAATCGATAGACCTCGCGGCCGTGAATGACCTGGAGGTGTTCTTTCCGTTCGAGTGCCTCCGGGCAGAACGGGCTCTGGGTGCCTCCACAGCGGAGTACCATGGACATGGCGGCGTCGCTGTATCCGTCGCTGATGGTGAAGATGTCGAGGACGCGGCGGCGGCCGTGGGAGGGCTGGAGCACGGCGGCGCCGGCGGCGTCGCCGAACAGGATGCAGCTTGTCCGGTCCTCGTAGTTGGTGATCTTGGTCATGAACTCGGAGCCGACGATGAGGACGTTGTCGCAGTCGCCGGAGCCGATGAGGGCGCGGCCGCTGCGGAGTGCGTAGAGGAATCCGGAGCAGGCGGCGGACACGTCCCAGCAGGCGGCGTTGTGGCATCGGAGTTTTTTCTGGAGGAAGCAGGCGGTGGAGGGGAAGTTCATGTCAGGGCTGATGGTGGCGACGATGACGGCGTCGAGCTGGTCGGGCGAGACGCCGGCCCGGTCGAGTGCCTCGCGGGCGGCCTCGTAGGCGAGGTCGGAGGTGCACTGGTCGGGCTTGCCCTTCCGGCGCTCCTTGATGCCGGTGCGGCCGGTGATCCATTCGTCGCTGGTGTCCACCATCTGTTCGAGGTCGTCGTTGGTGATTGTGTCTTCGGGGACGTAGGACCCCATTGCGGCGATCGCGGTGTTTCTTGGGGCCATAGGCGGGTCCTGCTAGGCGCTCGCGGTCTGCACGTCAGGTTGGTTCGGGCTGGCCTGGACGGCTTCGACGATGTGTCGGTTGACGTGTTTTCGGGAGACGTCGGTCCCCACCCGGATGGCGTTGAAGATCGCCTCGGCGTCGGAGCTGCCGTGGGCGATGATGCAGGTGCCGTTGACGCCGAGGAGCTGGGCGCCGCCGTAGGCGGAGCTGCTGCATTCGGCGCGGGTTTTCTTCAGGGCGGACCGGCAGAGGCTGGCGCCGATGCGGGCGACCAGGCTGCGGGAGACGGCGGCGCGGAAGGAGCCGAAGATGGCCTCGGCGACGCCCTCGGCGACCTTGAGCATGACGTTCCCGGTGAACCCGTCGCAGACGACGGCGTCGACGACGCCGTTGAAGACGTCGCGCCCCTCGATGTTCCCGGCGAAGTTGAGCCGGGAGGCCTTGAACAGGGCGTGCGTCTCCTTGACCAGCTCGTTCCCCTTCGCGTCCTCGGCCCCGATGTTGAGCAGGCCGATGCTGGGGTTGGGCTTGCCGGCCATGGCCTTGGTGTACTCGGCGGCCATGATGCCGTAGTCGAGCAGGTGCTCGGGTTTCGGTTTGACGTTGGCGCCCAGGTCGATGACGATGCATTCGCCGCCTTCGTTGGTGGGGAAGGGGGCGGCGATGCCCGGCTTGCGGATCCCCTCGAGGGTTCCCATGGCCAGGCTGGCGGCGGCGACGGCGGCGCCGGTGTTGCCGGCGGACAGGATGGCGTCGACGGCGCCCGCCTTGGCCAGTTCGGCGCAGCGCCAGATGGACGTGTCGCCCTTTCGCCGGAGCGCCTCGACGGGCAGCTCGCCCATGTCGACGACGGCGTCGGCGTGCTCGACGCGCACCCGGTCGCGATCACGCGGGAAGCGGCCGAGGTGCTGCTCGACCTGTTCGGTGTTGCCGACGAGGACGATGTCGTCGTCGGGGAATTCGGCTGCCGCGCGGAGGGCCCCCTCCACAACGACACCGGGGGCGAAATCGCCACCCATGGCGTCGACTGCGATCCGCATTCGGCTATTTCTCCTCTTCCGGAGGAGCCACCACGCGGCCCGCGTAACTGCCGCAGTTCGTGCACACCGTATGAGGCAGCTTCATCTGATGACAGTGACGACACGGGACGAGCTGGGGAGCGGAGAGCGCCCGGTGCGTCCGTCGCTTGCGCCCGCGCGCCCTGGATGTGCGCCGTTTTGGTACTGCCATAAATCCTT
Source organism: Planctomycetota bacterium (assembly GCA_046483085.1). Taxonomy (GTDB): domain Bacteria; phylum Planctomycetota; class PUPC01; order PUPC01; family PUPC01; genus JAWODX01. The sequence goes on along the minus strand of JAWODX010000578.1, from coordinate 155 downwards.
CCTGTCCTCGTCACGCATGATACTCTGCAATCCTCGCCATTGACACCCTCTGCCGACGAATGAGCTCACGGATTGCCCCGAAAAACTTATTCTAGAAATGCCCCCCGACCCTGTCAAGCCTATTCCGGCCGGAGGCATTTGCGATGTCCCTCGTT
>JAWODX010000546.1:0-2784 GCA_046483085.1 Planctomycetota bacterium | reverse complement strand
GAAGTTGTTGGTCAGGAAGACGAGGCGTTTGTCGGTCTCCTTGTCGTAGTAGACAACGCGCCGCATCGGGTCGGGGCAGGCGGTTGCCGTGTCGACACCGGCGAGGACGATGGTCTGGTCGCAGCGCAGCCCGGTGGACTTGCCCGGTGGACTTCCACCGGGCGTGAATAGCGGCGTTTGAACTGGAACCGCCGCCTGGCTCGGATCACGAAGAAGGCGAGGGACTTATGCATCGCGTACAGGCGAGCGAAGTCGGTGTAACCGCGATCCATGATATAGAAGGAACCCGACTGGACGACCAGAATATCGAGTATGGTGACATCGGCCTTCTTGCCGTCGGTGACGTGGATACACTCGGGGATGCTGCCTCGGAGGTTTATGCAATTCTATTGCGCGCTTTGGCTCCTATCCGACCCTCTGCGAAATCTGCGTCAATCTGCGTCGGATATTGCCGCTATCCCAGCTCGTAGCGTTCGCTGCTTTCGCCCTCGGTCGATGGTGAAGACGTCACGTCAGTTTCCTCTTCCTCTCCGCTTTGTCGGACAGGCGGCCACGCGGTCGTGCCCAGCGGTCCCTGTCGAGAGTGCGGTATTGTATGGTTTCGGCGACGTGCTCCGTCTTGAGGTCGGCCGATTCGGAGAAGTCCGCGGATAGTGCGGGCGACCTTGAGGACGCGGTTGTGGGTCGGGTTGGAGAGCCGCTCGCTCTCCATCTGCGAGGCGAGCAGCCGCCGGGCACGGGCGCCGCCTTTGGGACCGAGAGGCCCCCTGCCACATCTCTCGCGACCGAGGCTTACGGCTTCTCGCCGGTGATCGCCTCCAGCGCCCCTGCTGCCTCCTTCTTGAATCGCTCCACCACTTCCTTGGGGATTCGCCTGTCCCACCGCTCGACCTTCAGCGCCTGCCGGATCTCGGGCACGGCGCTCTTGGCCTTCGGGCCAACGGCCCGCAGCACTTTCATCGCGCCGATCGCCCGGTGCATGCGACCCCGCCTGTTCCAGTGGCCTTCCGACAGGACGCGTTCCATGAGCGGGACGGCTGCGGCCGACTTGTCGCCGAACCTGGCCAGCACGTCGAAGCAGAACCGGGCGTACTCCTCTACCGTCCCCTCGCTAATCGTCCCGACGCAGTACGACCTGGGGCCGACCTTGAACCCTCCCCACCGGGCATAGAAGACCTTTTCCAGGCGGTCGATCACGTTCGGGATCACGTTCTCGTGCACAGGGCCGATCTCGCCGATGGCATAGACGACGGTCGTCGCGATATCGCGTTCGCCGTGCAACATCGCGATCAGTTTGTCGATATGAACCTTCGCGTGCTCGCGCATCCGCCCGCACGCCCAGGCCGCTGCGGCTCGCACGGCGAATTCCCTGTCGCCAAGGAGCTTCTGTAGCGGTTGGACGGCGGGCTTCGCGGCCGGACCGATCCTGCCGATGGCCACGGCCGCCTCACGCCGGACGTCCTCGTACTTGTCCCCGAACACCGCCACCAACGCCTGGCTGACTTTCTCCACCTCTTCGGACGGGTCGGTGTCTTTCAGGATCCGGCCGAGGGCCTCGGCCGCCGCGGCCCGGTTCCGCTCGTGCTGCGTGCCCTCGAGCATCGGCAGCAGATGGGGCACGGCCACATGCGCCGCCGGGCCGTACTCGCCCAGCACCTGAGCGACCGGGAACCGCGTGTTCCTCCGGTCCGCACCCAACAGCGGCAGAAGCCTGGGAATGATCTTCGGTATCTGCTCCTCCTTGGCCTCCCTGAGGGCGCGCGACGCCCGCATCTGGAGCCCTCGGTTGCGGCTCTGGATCTGCTTCAGCCAGCGCGAGAGCGGCCGGCCCTTGATCCGGGGATCGTCTCCGCCGCTTGCGGTGGACAGGCCGGCGGCCATTGTCAACGCCAACAGGCACAGCGTTCTGATGTCATGTCTCATCGTGATTCTCCGGCTGATTGCCGAGCGGCTGATCCCAATTCGCGGCCGCAGTCGACGCGCTGCGCGACGAGGACGAGCGGGTCGATCGCGCTGCCAGGCGGCGCCTCCCCGCGGGCCTCCGAGCCGTAGAGCACGACGCCCTCCAGCCGCTCACCGAAGGCCTTGGCGAGCGCCGACTTGATCCGACCGAGCAGTTCGTCGCGGTCCATTGCCGCGTCCACGTTGAAGGTCCCGTGTTCGAATCCGCCCGCCATTATACGCCCCGACCCGCCGAAATACCAACCGCGGGACGCAGCAGCACGTACGCCCCGCTCGCCGAGCGGGGCCGCCGCCGAGTCCCGCGGGAGCGTTGCAGCCCGAACACAAAGACACGAAGGACCACGAGGAAGAAAACGGCAGACGGTCACAATGCGCACCTGCATCGGTCGCCGAGGCCTTACCCGTCCCCATCCTGATCTGAATTAAGTATCGGGTCCCCAATGGCGGTGAGATAAGGGTTGAAAGAAGCAGCCTCCTTTGTCGATATGGGGTGGTGAGAAAACCGCCCCATACCGAAGGAGGCTGTCTATGTGTATCGTCCAGTCGCCGAAAGAACTCGAGCGAATTCGCAGGATGTTGCGGGAGGCCCCTCTGGTGGCGTTGCGAGAGCGGTTGACGGACCGGTGGATTCTCGCCTTTTCCCGGCGCATGGCGGCAGCCGCCACGCTCCGCCTGCCTTTCCTCTACGATCGACTGCTCGACGCCGTCGCCAGTACCCCGTCGATGTTCGACCTGGACGCCTGGAACCCCGAGCCATTATGCGGGAACGCAAACATTACCCGCGTCTGAGAACCTCCCGAACTGAATGGCGACAGCAGCGAC
>JAWODX010000536.1:0-14240 GCA_046483085.1 Planctomycetota bacterium | reverse complement strand
GCCCTGGCGCCGCTTGCCCGAGCCCGATGCCGAGGGCGGCGCCGAGCAAAGCGTGGTCGTCGTCCCGGTGGAAGACGTGATCGACATGGGGCTGGCCGCCTTCGTCAGGCGGGCGATCGAGACAGAGCTGGAACGTCCAGCGGTCGGCTCCGCTCTCGTAGAGGCGGGTCTCGAGCTCGCCGCTGCCGAAGGCGTGGATGTCGAGGTCGACGCCGTAGGGGCCGACGAGCCGCGCGGTGTGGCCCTCGAGCCGTGCGTCCGCGGCGAGGACGTTGTAGAAGACCTCGGCGGGCAGCCGGCCCTTGACCCGATCGAGAACCAGCGCGTACTGCCGTTCCTTGTTGAAGAGGACGTGGCGGGTCACGTCCACGGGCTCGTCGAGGGGGTCAGTGGCGGACAGGAGGCCGGCGGTTTGCGTTCCGTCGGGATTGTGTCCGGCCGGCGGGCTGAACGTGCCGCCCTCGGCCGTGGCCGCGGCGCGGAGCTGGCGGAACTCCTCGGCCGTGTACTCCCGCAGCTTGGACAGTGCCCGGATGCGGAGCCGGCCGACCGCGTACGTGTGATCTTCCTGCCCGTAGAACTCGGTGAGCTGCGCCCCGGCGGCGTGCGTCCGCGAGCCGATGCGGACCGTGTTGTGCGCCCAGGTGGCGGGGCGTCCGGGGCTGTCGAGCAGGAGCGGCGTGCCGAACGCGTGGAAGAGGAGGGCGAGCTGGTCGTGGTGGGTGGACCCGCCGCTCGGGCTGCACTTGAAGAGGAGATATGCCTCCTTCGGGGTGCCGAACTCGGACCGGAAGAGGGCGCCGAAGCCGGGGAGCGGGCCACTGCGGGCGTCGGCCGGCGGGCGGGGCTCGACCTCGTCGGTGGCCGCCCGAAAGGACTGAAGAAGCGATTCGTAGCGCAGGTCCCCGGTGAGCAGACGCGGGCTGCCCGCCTGCTCCCACGCCCAGGCCAACTGGCCGGCGAGGGCGGGGCTGGCGGTGGAGGTTCGCCGGGCCGCCTCGCCGAGAACGGCCAGGCTCCGGCGGTCGCCCGGCTGGGAGCGGCCGAGCGGCGGGAGCAGCCGCACGCCGCCGTAGCGTCGGTCGGGCGGGGTGGTCAGGCCGGAGAGCCTGGCGAGGGCGCCGACGAAGCCGGGCCATTCGAAGGGCGACTCGCCGCGGCCCGTGCCGGCGGCCGATTCGATGACCGGCGCGATGCCCGCCCAGATGCTCAGGGCCCGCGTCGTCCGGCCCATGTCGGCCGGGACGCCGCCGCGCGCGGCCAGTCTCTGGAGCCGGCCGCGCATCCGCTGTTCGGCGTCGTATGCCCAGCGGCTCCGGCGCGGATGCTCGCTGAGCAGGAGGGAGAGGACGGCGAGGGTCGAGTCGATCTGGGCGGCCTGTTCCGGGTCGTGCGCGAAGCGGAGCCGGTAGTTCGGGTGTTCGAGCCGGGACGCCACCAGGGCGAGCACACCGAGCATCCATTCCTGCTCCAGGTCCGAGAACAGGCCGCTGGCGACGTTGGCGTCGTAGAGGAGTGCGGCGTAGGTGACGTAGCGCTTGACCTGGGCCGGGTCGGTCCCCCGGCCGTTGTAGCCGACGAGGTCTTTCGGGGACGCGCCGCCGAGGAAGCCGCGCCTCAGGTACTCGACGGTGTTGAGGATCCGCCGGCGAATGGCGGCCGTGTGCTGTCGCGAGCCGGTGAACACATCGTGGAGGACGGGCGGGATGCTCGTCGGGTCCGCTTCGAAGGTCTTCTTGAGCGTCTCGAACGTGGTGGGATTGAAGAGGAGCCGCGGGTGTTCGGCGGTCTTCGCCTTGAGTGCCTGTACGTCGGCCAGTCCCTGCAGGTCGATCTGGGAGAACTGCACGTGGAGGCGGTTGAGGTAGTGGCTCTTGCCGCCTGGGGGCCGCTCGGCGGCGAGGCTCTCGGCATCCCAGTTCTTGGTCTTGTCGAACACGGCGAACGCGAACTCGCGGGTGCCGGCGCGGTGGGGGAATTCGAAGCGGAGTGCTCGCCCGCCCGATTGCAGCAGCCGGACCTCGTCCTCGGCGTCCGAGTGCGTCAGCCAGGTCTCGTCCGTCCAGCGCTCGCGGCCGCGAAAGGCCCAGGCCGAGCCGTCGATCTGGACCAGGCCGACCGCGTCTTTCCGGTCGCCGGGCGCCATCAGTCCGTACCAGTCGTGGGACGCGCGCAGCCCGATGGGATTCCAGGGCCGGAAGAGGGCAAGGGTCTTCGCCTCCTTCGCCTCCTTCGCCTCGGGCGAGATGGGTGCGAACGCCGGCCGGCCGTCCCGGGCAAACGCCGCCGTCTCGGCGTCGAACTTGTCGCCCAGCTCGAACCGGAAGGAGAGATCGGCGTCCCCGCTCATCCGCTCGGCCATGATGACGTAATCGCGCGCGGCGTAGAGCCGGAGCGCCACCCGGTAGAGGGCTTCCGGCTTCGTGTCCTCGGCGGTCTCCCCTTCCTCGGCGGCGATACGGTACGTGATTTCGAACTGCTTGAAGACGGGCCCGTCCTCGGTGAGTTCGCACTTGAACGAGTCGATGATGCGGTCGGAGACGAGGCGCCCGCGCCCGAACCAGACGTGATCGGGCCCGCGCAGGGCGAGGACGGGCGCGGGGCATCTGTCGGCGGCGACCGGCTGCTCGCGCCCCTCGGACGGGAGGCGGACGGCCATCATCGAGTTGGAGAGCACCCGCTGGCCGGTCGCCTCATCGGTCTCCACCTGGAGGTCGGTCCGATAGTTGGGGGCCACGAAGCCGGGCTGCCAGTCGTGACAGACGATATACATCTTCCGCTCGAACGGCGAGAGGTCGGCGGGAAAGGTGATGAGACAGGACCGGATGTGGTTCTCGCGGCCGAGCCGGACGTTCGAGAGCTGGAAGGGGACCTCGCTGCCGGTGTTGCCGTCCATGACCCGGAGCGATCGACGTTGGCACTGGAACGGCTTGAAGGTGTAGCGGAAGGTCACGTATTGCCGGGGCCAGCGGTGGCCGAGCGGCTCGCGGAAGATGCGGGGCTCGTTGAATCCGCGGGCCCGGCCGTCGCTGAACTGGAACTCGGCCACGTGCGGGGTGCGGTCCTCGGGATGTTCGAGAAGCGGCTGTCGGAAGAGGGCCAGTGCGTCGGAGAGCTGGGTGACCTCGATGTTTTTCGCCAGCAACATGGAGCGCCGAATGCCTTCCTCGCCCCCCAGGTAGGCGAACAGGAACCGGTAGGTGCCGACGGGGATGTTCTTGAAGTTGAAGCGGCCTTCGGCTCCGGTCGTGGTGTGGTGTTCGCCGGGGTCGACGAGTGCCAGCTCGACGCCGTTCATGGGCTGTCTCGTCTCCGGGTCCCGGAGCACGCCGACGAGGTTCGCGCGCTCCGCCGCCCGAGCGGAGTCCGTGAGGGTGACGCTGCAGATCAGAGCCAGCGAAATGCACACGAACGCGTTTCTCATGGTCCTTCCCTACGTGACACCGGTGGTGTTGACTGCCTATATTCTCGGCCGTCCGGGCGGTCTCGTTTATCCCTTATTATCATATTTGTCGGCACTTCCCCTGTATAGTTTGTTCTGGCGGATGTACGCGCGGACCGGCTCGGGGACCAGCCCGGCGATCGACGCGCCCCGGGCCCGCCTCTCGCGCACCTCGCTCGACGACGCCCGGCTCCCCGTCGTGCGGACCGCCGCCGATTTCATCGACCGCACGTACTCGTCCGGCAGGTGCTCGGCCAGGTCGTCCAGCCGGTCGATCGGCCAGCCCGGCCGCGCCGCCACGATGAACGTGCACAGCCGGGCCAGCCGGGGCAGGTCCTTCCACGCGGGCAGCTCGCGGATGCTGTCGGACCCGACGATGAAGAAGAGCGCGGTCTCCGGGCCGAGCCGGCGGCGGAACGCCGCCATCGTGTCCACCGTATACGACGTCTCGCCCCGTCGCAGTTCGCAGTCGGACGCCTCGAACCCGGGGCGATCCTCGACGGCCAGCTCGATCATCCGCAGGCGGTCCCGGCCCGGGGCGACGGGCGGGTCCGGCCGGTGCGGCTGCTGGTACACCGGCACGAAGACGACCCGGTCGAGGTCGTTCGTCGCCCGCGCCGCCTCGGCCACCTCGACGTGGCCGTTGTGGATCGGATCGAAGCTGCCGCCGAACACGGCCACCCGCTTCGCACCCCGCTCCGACGCGCTCATCACCGCTCCCGGTCTGCCGCGACTTGCCGGCGACGCCCGGCCCGACGCCACACACCCGGCCCGACGCGCCGCCTCCTCCGCCACACCTCCGTCCTCGAGACCGGACCCAGTCTACGGAGCGAACGCTTTCTCCGCAAGCCGGCTTGCGGGAACGCGGTCCTTGTGGTAGAACTATCTGGCGTCGATTCCGAGAGCAGGCCTGGAGGCGGGACGTGGCGCAGATTCGCACGGTGGAAGGCGGGATGGCGCTGGAGAACGACGACATCCTGCTGACGTTCCCCCTGACGCACGGGCAGATCAGCGAGTATCGTGTGTTCGGGCGGCGGGCCGGCGGCCAGAGCCACGTCGCCACCGTCGACCCGCTGGCCGAGGTGGTCTACCGGACGAGCGACGGCGGGCGCGCGTCGGAGCAGATCGTCGCCGACGGATACCAGATGGACCAGCGGGGCGGCGACAGCGTCCTGCGGCTGGAGGCCGAGTTTTACGACGCCGACGGCGGGCGCTGGTCGTTCAGCATCGAGTTCTACCTGCGGGCCACCGGCCCGCGGGTGACTGTGAGCAGCCGCCTGGCGGTCACCCGCCCCCGCCAGCTCCTCGCCTTCCGCAGCCCGTTCCTCCGCACCCTCGCCGGCGACGACGGCCGCCGCCCGGCCGCACTGCTCCCCGGGATCGACTGGCCCGTCGGCGACGAGCGGTCCTCGGCCCCGGGCCCCGCGCCGCCCCCGTTCCAGAAGCGCCACGCCCCCCATCCCTACAAGATCACGGTGCCCGTCATGGCGGTGGTCCGCCAGGGATTCGTCATCGGGCTGACGTGGGACCCGCTGCAGATCTGGGACGGCGAGCGGGTCGAGTCGGCGGCCCACCGCTACCCGACCGCCGCCTTCGCCTCGCCCAACTTCATCGAGGAGGAGGACGACTCCGACCTGATGGGGCTCTTCCTCCCGTCGATCCCGAAGTTCGTCGACGAGAACGAGCTGGCCGCGGCCCGCCCGTGCCAGGTGACGCCCGGCCGGGAGCTGCAGATCGAATGCAGCCTCTTCGTCCTCGCGTCGAACAACGTGCTCGACGGCCTGCACGAGCATCTCCAGCTCAACGGCCTGGTGCCGCCGCCGCCGAAACCGCGCGACTACAAGAAGAACCTGGAGCTCGACGTCGAGACGTACCTGAAGCGCGCCTGGAGCGAGAAGCATTCCGGCTGGACGCGGAGCACCAGCCCGCAGCAGCGGTGGACGTTCTACAGTGAGCTGGTCGCACTCGCCCTGTGGCGGGCGTCCCTCTTCGCCAAGGATCCCGATCTCAAGCGGCGTGCGCGCGACTGCGTCGAGACGGCCGTCTCCGCCCACGGCGGTACGGCAGGCCTGTCGATGGCCTATTTCCGGGGCGGGTTCGCCGAGGAGCTCCCCCTCGAGAAGGGGCAGCTCGACAAACTGGAGACGAGCCAGCACGCGGACGGCGGCTGGACGGCGGATGACGACGAGTCGGGCCGGAAACCGAAAAAGAGCCACATGGGGGTCACCGCCCAGCGGGCGGCGCGGCTGCTCCGCTCGGGCCTGCTGACCGGCGACCGGCGGCACCTCGACGCCGGGACCAAGGCGATCCGCCTGCTCGACCGGTTCGACCGGCCGTGCGCCCTGCGGGTCTGGGACGTGGACGCGGCGACGCCCGACCTGTACGTCGCCGCGCACCTGGTCTCGGCCTACCTCGACCAGTACCTGATCACCGGGAGCCCCGGGCGCCTGGAGCGAGCCGTCTACTGGGCCTGGGCCGGACTCCCCTTCGTCTACCTCTGGCACGCCCACGACCGCCGGATCATGCGCTACGCCACCGTGCCGCTGTTCGGCGTCACGTCGATGGACCGGAAGCCGCGGTTCGGGATCGCCGCCCAGTGGACGGGGCTGGTGTACGCGAACCAGCTCCTGCGGCTCAGCCGGTACGACCGCTCGATGCGCTGGCACCGGATCGGCCGGGCCATCACGCTGTGCGGCATGCAGTTGCAGAAGACCGGGCCCGACGTCCAGGCGGCGCTCGTCGGGTTCTATCCCGACGCCTTCAACGTCGTCGACGGGCGCGACTATTACCCGCTCTGCCTGAACCCGCAGTACATCACGCGCAACGTGCTCCACCTGCTCGGCGAGCACGTCGAGCCGAACTGCGAGGTGGTCCCCTGGCGCGAGCGCCGGGCGCGGATCGCCTCGGTCGCGCACATGCTGGCCATCCGCTCGTCGCCCCGCCAGATCGCCGTCCGGCTCGCCTACCACGCGGGCGAGACGTGCTACGTCACCCTCGCCGACTGCGGCCGGCCGACCCACGTCCGACTGAACGACCGGGACCTCGAACGGATCGACGACCTGGCGGACATGCACCGGGCCTGGCTCTACAACCGCGAACGCGGCCTGACCATTGTCCGCCTCCTCTTCGACGAGCGCGAAGCGACGCTCGAGTTCCGATTCTGACCGCCGGCGACCGGCCCACGAACCTGACGACGGATTGAGAGCACCGACAATGGCCGACGGGATCGGCGCCCGGTTCCAGGACGACACGAAGTACCACCGCGACCGGATGCCGGGCGGCGGGCCCCGGTTCTCGGAACGGCCGGACCCCTACAAGACGTACCCCGGGGCAGCGCGCGTCGAGCTGCCCGATCCGGAACCCGGGCCCGACGCCGCGCTGCACGACGCGCTGGGCCGCCGAAAGAGCGTGCGGGATTTCGCCGACGACCCCCTCGCGCTCGGGCAGCTCTCGTATCTGCTCTGGGCGTCGGCGGGGGAAGGGCGGAGCGGGGCCGGCCATACGTTCCGGCCGGCGCCCTCGGCGGGCGCCCTGTACCCGATCGAGACGTACGTGGCGGCGAACCGCGTCGCCGACCTGCCCGCCGGCGTCTATCACTACGCAGTCCACGACCACGAGCTGGAAGAGCTGGCCCGCGGGGACCCCGGCCGCCGGCTCGCCGGCGCCGCCCTCGGGCAGGCCATGTGCGCCCGGGCGGCCGCCACGTTCATCTGGACCGCGCTGTTCCGCCGCTCGACCTGGAAGTACCGGCAGCGGGGCTATCGCTACGTCTACCTCGAGGCCGGGCACGTCGCCCAGAACCTCGCCCTGGCCGCCGTCGCGCTCGGGCTCGGCACCTGCCAGATCGGCGCCCTCTTCGACGACGAGGTGAACGACCTCGTCGGCGCCGACGGGGCCGAAGAGAGCGTGCTTTATATGAGCGTCGTCGGCGCGCCCTCTTATTGGTCCCTGTATGGATAATGGAACGCGGGGGACCCTTCTTGAAAGAAGGTTTCCCCCGCACCCCCTCCAAGAACTTCTGTGGAAATGCGGTCCACAGACCGCATTTCCCCGAAGTTTTGAGGAAGAGGGGGCCCCGGGGAGAAAGCCGCTTTTTCAAAAGGGGGTTCTCCGCGGTGTTTCTTTGGCAGTACATGGTTCAATAGTAACTATCTCAAGACGGTCGTAGGTCGTGGCACGGGCATCGTGCCCGTGAAGACCCACGGCCTGGAAGGCCCTGCCACGCTCTTGAGTAGTTTCTTGGTCGTCTCGTTCATGAATACGATGACGTGCCATTCGCCGAACGGCGCGTGTGGGAGGCGACGTGTCGCGGGCATCTTGCCCGCGGGATCGCGGCCATCCTGGCCGCGATCCCGCTGTGTACACAGTGCGAGGGCGAGACACCCTCGCGACACGCGGGCAGGATGCCCGCGTCACCACCTCGCGACACGCGGGCAGGATGCCCGCGTCACCACCGGCAACCACCACCGGCGGCACCGGCGGTATCATCACTCCCGGTCGAGCTGTCAAGCTGGCGCATTCGGCGTGCCCGGTCCGCCCGACAAGAATACGCCGGCGCATTTGTGAATCAACGCATTTAGCGCTGAGCGGCCACTTCTCCTCCCCGGGAAGGCGGGCAGGACGCACGCGCCCGCAAGCCGCCCACGGCGGGCCGTCCGACCCGGAAAAAAGATTCAACTGAACTGGTTCTCCCCTTGACCGACGCTGTGGGAGGGCTATAATGAACCGTGGTTCACAATTTGAACGGGCGTTCGAGCCGGCCCCCTCAACTCGGCGCCGGGGTCCAGCCGGAGACGGACATGGGAAATCAGTCGGACGGGGCACTCAGCCGGAAGGAGCGGGAGCGCCGGGGGCACCGGCGCCTGATCCTCGAGGCGGCGGAGGACCTGTTCGCCCAGAACGGGTACCACGAGACGAGCATGCAGCAGATCGCCGACGCCGCCGAGTTCAGCGTCGGTTCGCTCTATAACATGTTCGAGGGCAAGGAGCAGCTCTACCACGAGCTGGTGGAGATGCGGGCCGAGCAGTACCTGCAGGAGGTCGACCGGCGGCTGGAAGAGGAGGCGGGGCCGCTGGAGAAGCTGCGATGTGTCGTCCGGTGCAAGCTGGAGTTCTTCGACCGGCACCGGCAGTTCTTCCGCATCTTCGCCAACTTCGCGGCCGGCTCGGAGGGCGGCCCGGCGCCGATGCTCTCGGTCGAGTGCATGGAGACCTACGCGCAGTACCAGGAGGAGCTGGCGGGGGTCTTCACGGCGGGGACGCGGCAGGGCGTCTTCCGCGAGTTCGACCCGGGGCTCGGCGTGCTCGCCCTCGAGGGGATCACCAACGCGATCATCGGCCGGTGGGTCCATACGGGAGAGAAGGAGCTGGAATCGGTGAGCCCCGAGGCCGTCGAGCAGATCCTCCTTCGCGGGCTTCTGGCGGGGGACGAGGGATGATCGGTCGCGAGGTAACACGGGGCCTGGTTCTTGCGGCGGGGCTGGCGGCCCTGCTGGCCGGCGGATGTGTGTCGACGAGGGCCGAGTATTTCGAGCGCCTCCGCCGGCGGCGGCTGAGCTCGTTCGCCCGCTGGGAGGAGCGGCGGCCGGGCGACCGGACGAAGCCCGCCCTGGACGGGCCGCTGAACCTGGAGGAAGCGATCCGCGTTGCGCTCGCCCAGAACACCCAGATCCAGGCGGTCCTCCAGGAGAAGGAGCGGGCGCGGGGCCGCGTGGTCGGCGCCTACTCCGAGGCGCTCCCGCGCGTCGATCTCTCGGCCACGTACACCCGCCTCGACAAGGTCCAGACCGTGGACCTGGGGGTGCAGACGTTCCAGATCGGGGACGAGGACAACTACGCCTGGCAGGTCGAGATCACGCAGCCGCTGTATAAGGGCGGGATGATGCTCATCGCCCAGCGGGCGGCGCGGATCTTCTCCTACCTGAGCGACGAGCGCGTGCGGGGGACGGTGGAGGCGACGATCTTCGCCGTCGCAACCGCCTACTACGACGTGAAGCTGGCCGAGCGCCTGATCCACGTCCAGGAGGCGGCGCTCGAGTCGGCGCAGAAGCACCTGGAGGATGTAAACTCCCGGCGTCGGCACGGGACGGCGACCGAGTATGACGTGCTGCGGGCGCGGGTGGACGTGTCGAACATCCGGGCCGACCTGATCGAGCAGCGGAACCGGCGCGACCGCGGGCTGACCCGGCTCCTCCGGGCGATGGGCGCCTCGCAGCGGAGCCACGTCGAGCTGATCACCGACATGAGGTACGGGCCCGTTCGGCCGGACTTCACCGAATCGGTGAAAGACGCTCTGGCGAACCGGGCCGACATCTACCAGGCGGAGCTGACCGCCGACCTGCAGGCGGAGGCGGTCAAGGAGGCGTACAGCCGCTACTGGCCGCGGCTCGACGCGTACGCCTGGCGCCGCTGGGCGAAGCCCGACCCGCACCAGGCCAGCCGGATCGAGTGGGGCGACCAGTGGCAGGCCGGGCTCCGGCTCTCCTGGCCGCTCTTCGACGGGTTCGCCCGCGAAGGCCGCATCATCGAGCAGGAGGCCGAACTGCGGCGCACCGAGATCCTGCTCGCCGACACCGAGGAGCAGGCCGTCCAGGAGGTGCAGAACGTGATCCTCGAACTGCAGAACGCCCGGGAACTCGTCCAGTCCCAGCGGCTCAACCTCCAACGCGCCGACCGCGCCCTCGCGCTCGTCCAGGCCGGCTACCGCGAGGGCGTCAATACCGAGGTGGAGCTGCTCGATGCGCGGGCCGCGCTGACCCGGGCGCGCGGGCTCTACTACCAGGCCCTGCATCGGCACACGATCGCGCGGATCGACCTCAGGAGGGCGCGCGGCATCCTCGGCCCGCCCCCGGGGTCCGCCAGCGAGCCGCAGCAGGCCGTCGCCCCGGGGCAAGTGGTGGACGCCGTCAGCGGGCAGACGAAGGAACCCGAACAGGCCGACCGCGCCGGAGGACCATAGAGTGAAGGCAGTGAAGGTATTCGTGACGTTCCTTGCCCTCGCCGCGGCGATCGCCGGGGCCGGGTTCGGGGCGATGAAACTCTACGAAAGCCGGCAGGCGGCCGCCGAGAAAAACCAGACCGCTCCCGAAACGAGGACCGAGCCGCCGACCGTCCGCGTCACCACGGTGGCGACGGGGACCCTCGAGCAGCGGGTGTTCGTGACCGGGACCATTGAGCCGGACGCCAGCGCGCGGGTCACCCCCGAGACGTCGGGCGTGCTCGAGACGTTTCGCCTGGCCGATGGCACCCCGGTCGAAGAGGGCCTGGAAGTGAACCAGGGCGACCGGCTCGGCGTGATCGAGCACGAGGACCTGAAGGCGGCCCTGGACGAGGCGAAGGCCAATCTCCGGGTGGCCGACGCCTCGCTCAGGGAGGCCCGCGTCCAGCTCGGCGACGCGCGGACCGAGAAGAATCGCATGCTGGCGCTGCACAAGGAGGGGACGGTCACCGACCGGCAGCGGGACAAGGCGGTCACCGCGTTCGACAGCGCCCAGGCCCGCGTGGACCTGGCGAAGGAGCGGGTCGGGCAGGCCAGGGCGACCCTGCACAAGGTCCGGCTCCGCTACCAGGACGCGACGATCCAGGCGCCGATCAGCGGGGTGGTCAGCGAGAAGTACGTGGGCGAGGGAAGCTACGTGAACCCGTCGACGCCGCTGGCGAAGATCATCGACATCGAGCACGTGGAGGCCCGCGGGGCGGCGGCCGGCAAGTATTTCCCCCTCCTCCAGCCCGGCCGGACGAAGGCCGGCATCCACGTCGACGCCTACCCGGAGCATCCGTTCTCCGGCGTCGTCGATCGGGTGCAGCCGGAGTTGGACCCGGTGACGCGGACTGTCCGGATCACGATCCGCGTAGCGAATCGCGATGGGAAGCTGAAGCCGGGGATGTTCGCCCGGATGGAGGTCCTGATCCGCCGGCGGGAGAACGTGACCGTGGTGCCCGACGCCGCCCTGGTCTCGACCGGCGACGGGCATCACGCGTTCGTGGTCAACGACGGCAAGGTTCAGGTCCGCGCGGTGCGGATCGGGATGGAGCAGGCGGACAGGAACGAGGTGTTGGAGGGTCTGTCGCCGGGCGAGACGGTGGTGGTCCAGGGCCACCAGCTCGTCGAGGAGGGGATGGCGGTCCGAACGAAGGGAGCGGGCGAAGAATGAACCTCCCGGAGTTCTCGGTCCGGCGCGGCGTGACCACGCTGATGATCTTCTTCGCCGGCCTGCTCGTCGGCGGGTTCTGCCTGGTGCAGACGCCGATCGACCTGTTCCCCGAGATGGACATCCCGATGATCACTGTCATCACGCCCTACAAGGGGGCCGGGCCGGAGGACATCGAGGAGAAGATCACCCAGGTCCTCGAACGGGCCCTGTCGACCGTCGAGGACGTGGACCACGTCTACTCGACCTCGCGCGAGGGCGCGTCGGTCGTTCGGCTCAGCTTCAACTGGCAGACGGACCTCGACGACCGGGCGAACGACGTGCGCGACGCGATCGACCAGGTCGAGCGCCAGCTCCCCGACGAGGCCGAGGACTCCCGCATCTACAAGTTCGACGTCAGCCAGTTCCCCATCCTGGTGTTCGGCGTCCGGGCCAGCGAGTCGTATCCGGATCTCGAAGACATCCTCGAGGACCGGGTGGCGAACCGGCTGGAGCGCATCTCCGGCGTCGCCTCGGCCCAGATCCTCGTGCCGTTGAACCGCCAGGTGAACGTCGACCTGGACCGCGAGCGGCTGGCATCGGTTGGGCTGACCCCGGCGGACGTGGTGCGGGCCATCGCGCGGGAGAACCGCCAGATCTCGGCGGGCAGCATCGAGACCGGCGAGATCGACTACCTGCCCCGTGTCCCCGGCGAGTTCGAGTCCGTCGAGCCGATGAACGACATCGTCCTCGCCGCCCGGGGCGGCAACATCGTCCGCATCCGGGACGTGGGCCAGGTGAGCGACGGATTCGAGGAGGTCGAGCGCCAGATCACGATCAACGGCAACCCCGGCGCCCTCCTCTTCGTCAGCAAGCAATCGGACGCGAACACCGTCACCGTGGCCCGCGCCGTCCGGGACGAGCTCCCCGAGTTGGAGAAGAGACTGCCGGAGGACGTGCGGATCTTCAACGTCATGGACTCGTCGGAGGACATCGCCCGGATGGTGCAGGACCTGGCCGAGACGCTGCTCATCGGCGGCGGGCTGGCCATGCTGGCGGTGCTCATCTTCCTCCGCCAGATCCGCGCGGCCTTCATCATCGGCCTCGCCATCCCCTTCTCGCTCATCCTGTCGGCCGGCGCCATGTACCTGCTCGACTACAGCGTCAACATGATCACGCTCTTCGCGTTCATCGTGGTCATCGGCATGGTCGTGGACAGCGCGATCGTGATCCTCGAGAACATCACCCGCCACCGGGCGGAGGGCGAAAGCCCACGTGAAGGCGCGATCTACGGCGCGACCGAGGTGGGCATGGCCATCACCGCGTCGACCCTCACCACCTTGTGCGTCTTCTTCCCCCTGCTCTTCATCCGGGGCATGGCCCAGATCCTCTTCACCCCGTTCGCCGCGGTGGCCGGGGTGATCCTGCTCGCCGCGCTCTTCTCCGCGCTGACGCTCACCCCGATGCTCGCGTCTCGCCTGCTCCCCCGGCGGTTCGTGCCCACCGACCAGCGCAGCGGTTTCTTCCGCGTCACCGAGGCCGGGTTCGACGCCCTGGGCCGGGCGTACTCGGGCCTGCTCGGGCTGGCACTCCGCTTCCGGGCCGCCGTCGTCCTGCTGGCCATCGGCGCCCTCGGCGCAACCTTTGCCCTGATCCCTGACGTGGGATGGGAGTTCATGCCGCAGGAAGACCGGGCACTGATCCGGGGGACGGTCGAGCTGCCGGTGGGGACCCGGCTGGGCGTGACGGCGGAGCTGATGCGGAGGATGGACGAGATCCTCAAGCAGGAGATCCCGGCGGCCGAGCGGGTCGCCGTCTTCACCCGCTGCGGCCCCAGCGAAGGCGGTGGCCCCTGGAGCCAGCAAGCGACACACATCGGAAATTTCGGCGTCAAGGTGGTGGCCCCGGATCAGCGCGACTGGACGGTCTTCGAGATGGCGGACCGGCTGCGGGAGCGGATCGAGGCGCTGGCCGGGCTCTACTCGATCGAGGACTACTCCATCGACCTGCAGGACCCGATGTCGCAGATGATCTCGGGCGGCGAGAAAGCGCTGAGCGTGAACATCCTCGGCGAAGACATGGAAGCGACCGACCGCCTGGCCGCCGAGCTCGAGGAGAAGATCGACCGCATCCCCGGCACCGTCGACATCAGCGTGTCGCGCGAGAAGGGCGCCCCGGAGCTCTGGGTCAACGTCGATCGCGAGAAGGCCTCCTCGATGGGTCTCAACGTGTCGGACGTGGCGGATGTCGTCCGCGCCGGCATCTACGGCCAGACGGCGAGCAAGTATCGGGTGAAGGGCGATGAGTACGACATCTTCGTGCGCCTGCGCAAGGAGGACCGGTCCACGCCGGAAGACCTCGGCCGGCTCCCGCTCCGGCTGCCCGACGGCCGCCTGATCCGCGTCGAAAACGTCGCCGACGTCACCACGGAGCGCGGCCCCGTCGAGATCGAGCGCAAGGACCAGGTCCGACTGGTCCGCGTGGGCGGAGACACCCGCGGCCGGTCGCTCGGCGAGGTCGTTCAGGATATTGAGGAGATCGTGAAGGAGCTCGACGTGCCGTCCGGCGTGGACATCGCGATGGGCGGCCAGGCCGAGGAGATGCGCGAGTCGTACTTCTGGCTGGGCATTGCCCTCCGCATCCGGATCAGCCTCGCCGGCGGGGACGTC
>JAWODX010000497.1:0-7665 GCA_046483085.1 Planctomycetota bacterium | reverse complement strand
ATGAATGACTACCGAAAAAAAAACCGCTAAGACGCCAAGACGCTAAGGAAATAATCCATTCCTTCCCGCCTCCGCGCCTTTGCGGTGAAAATTGTTCCGTGTGAATTCGCTGTATCCGTGTCATCCGTGTTCTATTCATTGAACCATAGAAGGCATATAAGTTCCTATAAGAAAATGGATTCTCGCGACGTTCGCAACGGTTTAACGCTACGAACGCAACGGTAGTCGTGGTGCTCGTGGCGTTTTATTCGTTGCGCTCGCTGCGTGGTAATGACCACCGAGTGACAACTGAGTGACAATTGAATGACAATTGAATGACAACCGAATGACAATGAATGACTACCGAAAAAAAAACCGCTAAGACGCCAAGACGCTAAGGAAATAATCCATTCCTTCCCGCCTCCGCGCCTTTGCGGTGAAAATTGTTCCGTGTGAATTCGTTGTATCCGCGTCACTGTTTTCGGCCACTGACGAATCCGCGTTCTATCAGGTTTCTTACCACAACCGCAACGGTAGTCTTGATGACCGTGGGGTATTCGTTGTTGTGGTCGCTGAGTGGTAACGTTTTTTATCGACTGCAGATGAGGAGATTGAGTTTAGTGAGTTATAAAGAAAATATCATAACTCTATATTCTGATCATCCTGGTACGAGTTCCAAAACCTAAGCAGTTCAATTGTACTCCACACGGTCGTTCATCAATATGGTAGCCTCTCACTCAACAGCGTGCGCGCCCGTCCGCCGTGAGGCATCAAACCGAAACCGTGACCGCGCGGATCGATTCGTACAGGATGTCGAGCATCCGGTCGAGCGCCTCCTCGCCGATCACCAGCGGCGGCATGATGACGATGACGTTCCCGAGCGGCCGGGTGATCAGCCCGCGTTCCCGGGCGGCCTGCGTCACGCGAATGCCCACCTTCTCGCGCGGCTCGTAGTCCTCTTTCGTGCGCGGGTCGCAGACCAGCTCGACGGCGGCGATCAGCCCGCACTGCCGCACGTCGCCGGCGTGCTCGAGTTCCGCGAACGCTTCGAGCCGGCGGGCGAGCTGCTCTATTCTCGGCTGAATCCGGTCCAGCGTTCCGTCCTTTTCGAAAACATCCAGCGAGGCCGACGCCGCGGCGCAGGCGAGCGCGTTGCCCGTGTACGTGTGGCCGTGAAAGAACGTCCGGAACTCCTCGTACTCGCCGAGAAACGCCTCGTAGACCCGGTCCGTCGTCAGCGTGACGGCGAGCGGCAGGTAGCCGCCCGTGAGCCCCTTGCCGACCGCGAGGATGTCCGGGCGCACCGCCTCGTGTTCGCAGGCGAACATCCGGCCCGTGCGGCCGAAGCCGACCGCCACCTCGTCGCAGATCAGCAGCACGCCGTGCCGGTCACAGAGCTCCCGGACCCCGCTCAGGTAACCCGGCGGATGGACGAGGATGCCGGCCGCGCCCTGCACCAGCGGCTCGACGGCGACCGCCGCCACCTCCCCCGCGTGCTCGCCGAGCAGCGCGTCCATCGCCTCGAGGCAGCCCCGGCGGGTGCGGTCCGGATCCGGGCCGTATTCCGACCGGTACGGATGCGGACAGGGCGCCCGCAGGGTCTCGAAGAGGAGCGGCCGATACACGTCGTGGAAGAGCGGCATCCCGCCCAGGCTGACCGAGCCGATCGTATCGCCGTGGTATGCCCCGTCCAGCGCCACGAACAGCGGGCGGGTCTCGCCCGCGGCCTGCCGCCAGTATTGGAAGGCGATCTTGAGGGCGATCTCCACCGCCTCGGAGCCGCTGTCGGAGTAGAAGACCTTGCGCAGCCCGGCGGGGGTGATCTCGACGAGCCGCTCGGCCAGTTCGATGGGCGGCGGGCCGCTCAGGCCGAGCATCGTCGAGTGCGCCACCCGGTCCAGTTGCCGCCGGATTGCGTGGTCGATCTCGGGCCGGCGGTGGCCGTGGATGTTGCACCACAATGACGAGACCCCGTCGATGTAAGCGTTCCCGTCCGTATCATAGAGCGTGGCCCCCTCCGCCCGCTCGATGATGAGCGGCTGCTCCCCCAGCCAGTCCTTCATCTGGGTGAACGGGTGCCAGCAGTACCGCTTGTCTTTCGCGGCGAGCTGCTGCATGCGGTCGCTCATCGGTGGTACACCTCTTGGGAGGCGTAACAGGATCGGGAACGCCCGCTCCGGGATTCCCTGTCAGAGGGCGTCGGTGATGGCGTCGTCGCGCGGGCTTCTGTCCGGCGCGTCGTCCTTCCTGGTCTCGCCCTCCTCTTTCTCCGGCTCTCTCGGGATGCCGCGCTGCTTGATCTCGTCGATCGCCTCGCGCACACGGTCGGCGAGCTCCCCGGGTCTTGTCTTCCGGAGGACGACCTTGCCGTCGAACCGGGCGATGAGCCGCCGGCCCTGGTCGTCGCTCACGATCTGCCAGATCATCGGCACGTCCCCCGGCGTATCCGCCCGCAGGACGTCGGGCAGCGCGGCCTTGAACGCGGTCCGAAAACTGGTCGGCTGCCCGTCGACCGTGCCGTACGGGGTGAAGTCGCCGGGCTGCACGAGCCAACCGAGTTGGTCTTTCGCGAGGTGCCCTTCTGCGATCAGTTCGCTGAAGGACTTCGGATATCGGCCCTTCTCGGCGAGGAACGCCTTGGACAGCCGGACGAGCCTCTCCAGGTTCTGCGAATCGTGCAGGGGGTCCGGCTTCTTCGTCGTTTCTTTTTTCGGCCCCGGCTGCGGCGTCGCCGGTTCGGGTTCGGCGCGCCCGGGGCGCCTCTTGCGCAAGTTCGTCGCGTGGGCGAGCAGCGCCTGCCCGAGGTTCGGGAGGGCCGCCGCCAGCGTCAGCTCCGACTCGCCCATCGCCACGCCGAGCCCCGCCGCCCAGGGCTCCCCCCCGCTGCGGGCGCCGCGCTTCGCGTCCGACTCCCGGACGTAGACCAGCCCGCTCAGGCGCTCCGGGAGCCGCCCCCTCGCCTGCTGAAACCGCTCGTTCGCCGTCAGGTTGTCCGCCGAGTCCTTCGCCCGCCGGACCGCCGCCACGCCCTCCGCGTCGAGTGTGACCACCAGCATCTGGTCGACGAAAGCGCAGTAGATCCGAGGCGTCGAGGGCAGTTGAAGGACGGGCCGGCCGGCCCGGAGCGCCATCGCCGGCTCGGACCCCAGGACGGTCTCCGAGAGGCGCCGCAATCCCGCCTCGGCCTCGTCCGGGTCCTTCACCGCCAGCAGCACCGTGCTCTTGAAGAACCCTTCTTCCCAGGAGGGCACGAACAGGCCGGCCTCGCCGCTCAGCACGGACAGCACGTCGCGCTGCAGGTAGAAGCCCTCGTGATCGTGCTCGAACTTGCGGATGGCCACCTTCGGATTCAGACCGGTCTGATCGGCCCGCTCGCCCAGCGACTCGAGGATCTGTTCGTATGTCTCTGTTGGATCACCCAGCGACACGGCCACGGCGAGGCCGGGGTCGCGCGGGATATATTCGGGCATCCTCAGCTCGCCGGGCGCCAGCCGAATCTGCCCGTAGTACTCCTCCCCCTGTTTCACCGCGACCCGAACCCGAAGGACCAGCCGGGACCCGTCGAACTGTACGACACCGGTCAGCCGGTCGAAGGCCGGCGCGAGCGCTTCCCCTTTCGGCCCCGCCGGGCCGGCCCGGGCCAGCCCGGACTTCGCTTCGCCGGTCGCGTAGAGCCACGCCCGGCCCTGCTCCGCGCCGGCGGCCCGCGCCGCACAGAACGCTTCGTCCCGGCCGAGCGAGCCGGCGCCCTCGTTCCCGAAGCTGTCGACCATCTGTTCGAGCGGCTCTTTGCGCGAACAGATGCCGACGACGCGGTCGAACGCGGCCGTGAACCGGTTCCCCTTCCGGCCCAGCCGACAGGGCGCGGGGCCGTCATGGGCCAGGAACGCCGAGACGGCGGATTTCGAGTCGAGTGCGAGCAATCCGACGACGGCCGGACCGCCATCCTCGACGGGCACCATCCCCACCCCGCCGGCCGCCACGCTCTTCACCGCGTCCGCGGCGGCGGAACGCGACAGCTTCAGTTCCTGCACGAGCCACGTCTCGGCGTGTTCGCGGTACGTGTTCAGAGCAGCCCTCAGACGCGTCCGGTCGGCGTCCTCCAGTCGGGCCAGCTCGCGCGGCAGGTGGTCGACCCTCTCGATCGCCCCGGCGGCCACGGTCGACTCGGGCAGCAGGCCGAGGGCCGTTGCGCCGGCGCCCGGCGCCCGGCTCCATTGATAGAGCCACCAGCCGCCGGCGCCGGCCGCCGCCAGGAACGCCAGAAACACGACGATCGAGACGACGCGGCCCTTCTTCCGCCTGGCACGGCGCGGCAGCTTGGGCTTCTTCCGGACGACCGGGGCCGGCTTCTTGCGGGGCGCCGCCTGCGGGCCGGCGGGCTCCATCGCTTTCATCGCCCCACCGCACTTCGGGCACTTGTACCGCTTGCCCGGCTCGCCCGACTCGACGTTCCCGACCGCCCCGCAACTGGTGCATCGAACTCGCATTCAGGCCTCCGCCGCGACGTCCAGCGCCCGCCGCAGATCGACCGCCCCGGAATACAGCGCCTTCCCAATGATGATCCCCTCGATGGGGAGCTGCGCGAGGCGGCGGACGTCGTCGAGATTCGACACCCCGCCCGAGGCGACGACCGGCACGTCGACCTGTTCGGCCAGCCGCCTCGTCGCCTCGACGTTCGGCCCGGACAGCGTCCCGTCGGCGGCGATATCGGTGAATACGAGAGCGGCCAGACCGCACTTGGCGAGTCGCCCGGCCGCCTCGACCGCGTCGAGACCGGCGTCCCGGGTCCAGCCCTCGACCGCGACCTTCCCGTCGCGGGCGTCCAGTCCGCCGGCGATGCGGCCCGGGTGGCGCTCGCACAGGCGCTCCAGCCAGTCGGGCTCCCGGAGCCCGCGCGTCCCGATCACGACGCGGGTCACTCCGATCTCATGCAGGAGCCGGTCGACCGATTCGTCGTCCCGGATGCCGCCGCCGACCTCGATGTCGACGTCGACGGCCCGGCGGACGGCGCGGATGGCGTCGGTGTTGACCGGTCGGCCGGAGAAGGCGCCGTCGAGGTCGACGACGTGGAGCCAGCGGGCGCCGCAGTCGGCCCATCGGCTGGCCACCCCGGCCGGGTCGTCCGAGAACGCCGTCTCGGTGTCGGCCCGCCCCTGCAGGAGCCGGACACAGCGTGGGCGGCCGCCGTCGTCTTGCTTCAGGTCGATGGCCGGGAGAATGCGCATGCTATTCTTTGATCTTCGCGATGTCGGTGTCCCGCCCGATCACCAGCAGTCCGTCGCCGTCGCGGATCTCCCGGTCGGGAGACGGGATCACTTCGAGTTCCTCGGTGCCGCCCTCGTTCTTGGCCACGTGGCGGACGGCGATGACGTCGAGCCGCCGCTTCCGCCGGAGGTCGAGCTGTCGCAACGTCTTGCCGACGAACCGATCCGGGGCCTTGATCTCCGAGACGCTGAACCCTTCGGCGAGCGGGAGGTAGTCGACGATGTTCCGGCGGACCAGGCTGGTGACCACGCGCTTGGCCTGGGCCACGGAGGGGGTGACGACCTGGGTGGCGCCGACGAGTTCGAGGACCTTGGCGTGGTCGGGGGTGTTCGCCTTGGCGATGATCTCGTGGACGCCGGCCTCCTTGGCGTAGAGGGTGGCGAGGATCGAGGCTTCGATCTGGGGCCCGAGGCTGATGATGACGCAGTCGATCCCCTCGCTGAGGAAGCGGAGCATGGTGTTGCGGTCGGTCGCCTCGGCGACGACGGCCGTGGTCACCCGGTTCTTGATCTCGTTGATGGGATCGGGGTCGGAGTCGATGACCAGGATTTCGCAGCCCTCGCCGATCAGGTTCTCCGTCACGGCAGACCCGAACTGCCCCAGGCCCAGCACGGCGAACTGTCTCACACCTGTCTCCTTATCCCACGAGCAAGTGTTCTTCGGGGTACCGGTAGTTGATCGGCCTGCGGGAGGTCAGGACCATCTGAGCGAGCGCGAGCGGCCCCAGCCGGCCGAGGTACATAACGACTATGATGACCAGCTTGCCCATCCATGTCAAGGCGCCCGTCGTCGCCGTGTCGAGCACGCTCAGCCCGACGGTGCCGAACGCCGAGACGACCTCGAACAGCAGGCTGACGAAGCTGCCGTGTTGTACGCCGGCCGCGTCCAGTGCCGCCTGGACCCGGCTCCCGTCGGTCAGCAGGAGGAGGAGCGTTCCGGCGACGATCAGCGCCACGCCGAGCACCGCGACCACGAGCGCCCGCATGATCACGTCATTGGGGATCGTCCGCTTCCCCGCCTCGACGCGGTCCTGCCCGCGCAGCCAGGCAATCACGACGAGCAGGATGACGACAAAGGTGGTGGTCTTGATGCCGCCGGCCGCCGAGCCGGGCGAGCCACCGATGATCATCAGGATGATCGCGGTGAGCAGCGTCGGCTCCGAGGCGGCCGCGAAGTCCAGCGTGTTGAAGCCTGCGGTCCGGGTGGTGACCGACTGGAACCAGGCCGTGCCGAGTCGCTCGGACAGGCCGGCGCCGTCGAGCTGGGCGCTCCCCCACTCCATCGCGAGGAACGCCGCGGTTCCCGCGGCCAGGAGTGCGAGGGTCGAGATCAGGACGATCTTGGCGTGCAGGGTCAACACCCTCCGCCGGCGGCAGACCCGCGCCCATCCCGTGCGGCAGAGCCCGATGATCACCGGGAACCCGATCCCGCCCAGGATGATGAGGAGGGGGACCGTCAGGTTGACCGTCACGTCCCCGCGATACCCGGTGAAGCTCGTGCTGAACAACGAGAAGCCGGCGTTACAGAAGGCGGAGATCGAGTGGAAGATGCCGCACCAGACCGCGTTGTGGGCCAGCGACGGGGTCTCGGCGAACCGCTGCGTCAGGACCACGGCCCCGACGACCTCGGCCCCGACGGTGAACAGGGCGATGGTCAGGATGAGCTGCCATGCCGACCCGAACCCGGTTACCGTGTATTCCTCGCGCAGCATGATCAGGTTGCGCAGGGACGTCCGCTGGCGGAATGCGAGGAGCAGGAAGCTCGACGTGGTCATGATGCCCAGCCCGCCGAACTGGATCAGCGCCAGGATGACCCCCTGGCCGAACGGGGTGAACCGCGTCCCGGTGTCCACCACGATCAGGCCGGTAACGCAGACGGCGGAGGTGGCGGTGAACAGGGCGTCGATCGGGGTGATCGGCTCGGTCGTCGAGACGGGGAGGAGGAGGAGAATGGAGCCGAGGATGATCGCGACCACGAACGAGAGCGCGAGGAATTGGACGGGGGACAAGCGGTCCAGCCAGGCGTGGTACAGCCCGTCACGCATCCTTCGCCTCCGTCCCGAGCTTGTTCGTCGCCTGGCCTCCGCAGAAACGTCCGACGATTATACCATCGGCCAGAGCGGGCATTCAACCGAGAGCTTGCCTGATTCACCCCCAGTTTCCAGGTGCTGTTGTGTGAGCGGCGCTCGCGCCGCGTCCCGAGCCCGCCGAAGACGGGCGAGAACAGGCCCGCGCCTGAGCAGGCCTGTCGGAGGCAGCCTGCGTTTGCCCCGGTGTCGCCCTCATGCGGGCGGGGTCAACCCGCTCCGCCGTCCCTCCTGGAAGCATCATGCAAAATTCCCACCTCGGATTTTTGCATGATGCTTCCAGGAGGGACGGCGGAGCGGGTTGACCCCGCCCGCATGAGGGCGACACCGGG
>JAWODX010000485.1:0-10627 GCA_046483085.1 Planctomycetota bacterium | reverse complement strand
CACGTCCCGCACTCGGTTCTTCGTCTCGAACGTGGCGACCTCGTCCGGCAGCACGAGCATCAGGTCGACGTCGGACTCGTCGGTCTGGTCGCCGCGCGCGTAGGAGCCGTAGAGGATGAGGCGGAAGTCGTCGCCGATCTCGGCGCGGATCGCCTCCTTGATCTCCGCCAGCGCCTCGCGGAGCTCCGGCGCCAGGCAGGTTTGACTTGCGTCGATGCTCTGCACTCAATCCTCCGCGGTTCGCTCTGGCAGCCGTGGCACGGTACGCTGGCCAGTCCCCGCCGCCTTGGGAAGTCCCCGGTGAGGTAACCGCGGTTCGGGTTCTGCCTTTTCTTTGAACTCACGCCACACGGACGAGCTTGCCTTTCTCTTTGAGATAGTCGGTGAACGGATTGGGCCGGTCGAGCTTGACGAGGTGAACCTGTCGATGCACGGCCTGGGTGGCCCTGCCCATGGCTTCGAAGAACACGCCCGGCGGGAGGCCGGACACGGCCAGGTCGATGTCCGAGTCCTCGTCGAAACGGTCCGAGGCAGCCGACCCGAAAACGTAGACCTCTTTCACGCCGTACTCCTTCAGGACGGCGGCAGCCCGTTCGAGCATCTCGCGGAGTTCTTCTTGCACGAGAGGGTTCCTCTTTTTTTCGGCTGTACATCGGCCGGCGCTGCGGCAGCGCCGCGATATTACTTGGCTGCCGGGCCCACTCCCTCGAGAACGACCTGACGCAGTGTCGTTTCGTCTCCGAAACGCTTGACCACGTCGAGGATTTCGAGACCCGCCAGGCGCCCTTCCTGATCGTAATCGGCCGCGATGCCGTCGGCGAGTTCTTCCGTGGTCACAGTCGTCTCGCGGAATACGATGTGCACGGCGTCAACTTCCGAATCGTACGATATTCTCATTTCTGGGACCCTCAGAAATAGGCCGTATAGACTGTGACAACCACGATCTCGTCCGCCTCTTGCACAAACACAGGTCGAACTTGCTTCGTTTGGTAGTATACTCCGTTCCAGTGGCTCTCAAAAGCGAAATCCTTGCTGCACTCAAGCCGACCCAGCTTCGCTGGCTGCCATTCTCCCGACCGAATGGCCTCTATCACCTCCTGTTCTGTGAAACCGCGTGACACCCGGTAGTCACTGGCATGGCGGGATAGCCGCACGGCCTTCATCTACTCGTCCTTCCCGCCGCGGGGGGCGACGATGAGGCCCGACCGGGTGACCTCCTTGATCCCGTACGGCCGGCAGACGGAGATGAACGCTTCGATCTTCGCCTCGGGGCCGGACAGCTCGATGACCATGTCCTTCGGGCTGATGTCGACCACCTTGCCGCGAAAGACGTCGACGAGGTCGATGACCTCGCCCCGCCGGCCCGGCGGAGTCGAGACCTTGATCAGCATGAGGTCGCGCTCGACGTAGGGCGCCTGCGAGAGGTCCTGGACCTTGAGCACGTTGATCAGCTTGCGGAGCTGCTTGACCACCTGCTCGATCACCTCGTCGTCGCCGCTGAGCACGATGGTCATCCGGGAGATCGCCGGGTCTTCGGTCTCGCCCACGTTCATGCTGTCGATGTTGTAGCCGCGGGCGGCGAAGAGGCCGGAGACGTGGGACAGGACGCCGACTTCGTTGCTGACGAGGGCGGAAATGACGTGTTTCACCTGTGCACTCCTTCCGATCTCGAATGCGACCCCGGTGCGGCCGACGCTCTTCCCGCCTGCGGGGCGGACGGGGAGGTCGGCCGCACCGTCGTGTGAGGCTCCTCAGGCGAGGTCGATCATCCGGTCGATCCGTTCGCCCGGCGGGACGATGGGGAAGACGTTCTCCTCGGGGTCGATCCGGAAGTCGAGGACGACCGGCCCGTCGGTCTCGATGGCCCGGGTGAGCGCCTCCCGCACTTCGTCGGGCCGGGTGACGGTGATGCCGGTGACCCCGTATGCCTCGGCCACGCGGGCGAAGTCGGGGTTGCCGTTCAGGCGGCTGTGCGAGTAGCGCCGATTGTAGAAGTGCTCCTGCCACTGCCGGACCATGCCCAGGTAGCCGTTGTTCATGATGGCGACGTTGACGGGGACGTTGTCGCGGGCGACGGTGGCCAGCTCCTGGATGTTCATCTGGATGCTGCCGTCCCCGGCGATGTCGAAGACCACGTCGTCGGGCCGGGCGTACTGGGCGCCGATCGCGGCGGGGAACCCGTAGCCCATGGTGCCCAGGCCGCCGGAGCTGATGAACTGGCGCGGCCGCTTGAACCCGTACCACTGCGCCGCCCACATCTGGTTCTGGCCGACCTCGGTACAGATGATCGCCTCGCCGTCGGTCACCTCGCGAAGCTGCTCGATGACGTACTGCGGCTTGAGCTTGCCGTCCGCCTTGTACGAGAGCTTGTGGTTCTTCTTCCAGTGCGCGATCTTCTCGAACCAGTCTTTCCGCTCGCCGCGCTCGATGAGCGGCGTCAATTCGCCGAGCACCTGCCTGGCGTCGCCGACCACGGGCAGGTCGACCTGGACGTTCTTGCCGATCGACGAGGGGTCGATGTCGATGTGGATGATCCGGGCGTGCTCGGCGAATTCCGTGATCTTACCGGTGATGCGGTCGTCGAACCGCGCCCCCACGGCGATCAGAAGGTCCGAGCTCATCACCGCGTAGTTGGCCACGGGCGTCCCGTGCATGCCCAGCATCCGCAGCGAGAGCGGATGGTCCTCGGGGAACGAGCCGAGCCCCATCAGGGTGGTGGTGACGGGGATGTGGGCGGCCTCGGCGAAGGCCATCAGCTCCTTCTCGGCTCCGGACGCGATGATCCCGCCCCCGACGTAGAGGACCGGGCGCTCGGCGCCGTTGATCATCTCCGCCGCCCGCTCGATCTGCCGCGGGTTGCCTTCCACGGTCGGGCTGTACCCGGGCACGTCGACGTCGCCGGGGGAGACGTCCTCGACCTGGCTGGTGCTGACGTCGACGGGGATGTCGACGAGGACCGGTCCCTTTCGCCCGGTGGTGGCGATGTGGGCGGCCTGGCGGATGATGCGCGGGATGTCCTCGGCGTTGCGGACCAGGTAGTTGTGCTTGGTGATCCCGCGGGTGATCCCGGTGATGTCGGCCTCCTGGAACGCGTCGTTCCCGATCAGGTCGCGCCGGACCTGGCCGGTGATGGCGAGGATGGGGACGGAGTCGAAGTTGGCGGTGGCGATGCCGGTGACCAGGTTGGTCGCGCCGGGGCCGGAGGTGGCGAGGCAGCAGCCGAGCGTTCCGCTGGCCCGCGCGTAGCCGTCGGCGGCGTGGGCCGCCGCCTGCTCGTGCCGCATGAGGACCGAGTTCAAGTCCGAATCGTACAGGACGTCGAAGATGGGGATGACGACCCCGCCGGGGATCCCGAAGAGGACATCCACCCCGATCGCCTGGAGCGAGTCGACCAGAAGTTGTGCGCCAGTTTTCACGGTTCCAGTTCTCCACAAGGAAGAGCACAGGGGGCGCGGGCTGCGCGGCAACGGGACAGGACGTGCGCTGGCGGTGGGCCGCCGGATTGGCCGCTCACCGGCCCGGCCAGAGGTCCGCTAGAGTATTCCGCTGGCGAACGAGCTGGGCCCGTTGTCGCGCGGCTCGTCCTCCGGGGGCGGGGGCGCCTCCCCCAGGTCCTGGGCCTCGCTCGGCTGCTCGTCGGACGTGGGCTCTTCATCGTCATACGAGTCGTCATCAGACAGGTCCTCGTCGTCCGAGGCAGCAACGTAGCCCGGTTGGCGGGAATTTTCAAGTTCTTTTTCGTAGGCGACGATGATGGCGGACTGCAACCGGTCGCGACAGGCCTGGTTGATGGGGTGCGCGATGTCCGCGTGCAGCTTGGCCCGGCCCTCGGAATCGTGCGGCACGCGGTCCGGGCGCAGTGAACCGCCGCAGCTGTTGCAGTAGAGCGCCCGAAGATGGTTCTTCCCGCCGCAGGACGGGCAGCGGTCCATCAGCTTCCGACTGGGCATCGCCACGAAGAACCCGCGCGAGCCCTTGATCACCTTGATGTCCCGAATCACGAACTCGCTGTCGACGGTGACCGTGCAAAAGGCCTTCAGCTTGTCGGCCTTGTCGTTCACCAGTTTCACCTTCGCGTCGGTCACCTCCACGGTGGACCCCCTTCCTCGCAAGCGGCGTTCGCCCAAGGCCGGGCGCAACACATCGGAACCGCCCCGGCTATCTCAGTTCTCTTCGGGCCGCGCTCGCGGCCCGCAACACGTTGCTAGTCTGAGGCGTCCGTCACCGGCTCGCTCCGGGCGACAAAGACGCGGGCGATCTCCTGGGCTCGCATGCGCTCCGCGACGACGGCCGCGTCCTCAGCGGTCCCGAAAAGACAAAAAACGGCCGAACCGCTGCCGGAAACAAGAGCCACCTGCGACGCGTTCGCCGCCAGCAAGCTCCTCACCTTGCCCGCGTCAGGGGCCAACTGCTCCGCAACCTCGCCGAGCCGGTTGAACAAGTGCTCCCGAACCCGATCCAGTTGCCCCGAAGCAAGGGAATCCAGCATCAACCTAGCGCTCTGGTGGTTTTTTGTCAAGCCCATTCTCGACAGCTCCTCGTACGCCTCGCCCGTCGAAACGCCTTGCTCCGGGCAGCAGATCACGTAGTGCGCGACCAGGCCACATGCGACGGGGTCGACCTGCTCGCCACGCCCCCGGCAAAGGGCGGTCCCCCCGCGCAGGAAGAACGGAACGTCGGAGCCGAGGTCGCCGGCCAATTCGGACAGGCCCTCGACCGACAGGCCCAGGCCGAACAACCGGTTCAGCCCGACCAGCACCCCCGCCGCGTCGCTGCTGCCGCCGCCCAGGCCCGCGCCCGTCGGGATCCGCTTCTCCAGCCGGACCGACACCCCCTCCGGCAGGCCCACGTCGGCGTCGAGTCGCTCGGCGGCCGCACGCGCCAGGTTTTGCGCGTCCCGGGGCAGCGCGGGGTCCGAGCAGCGAAACGTCACGCCGCGGCCCGGCCGGGGGCGGAGCACCAGTTCGTCATAGAGAGTCACGGCCTGCATGACCGTCTCGACCTCGTGGTAGCCGTCGGCGCGCCGCCCGCTGACCTCGAGGAACAGGTTGACCTTGGCGGGGCAGGCGACGGTCAGCGCGTCGCCGGCACGGGAGAACTTCATCGAGCGCTGTCCACCAGGAGCCGGCAGATCCGGTCCTGCAGCCGGTCGCCGGCCCAGCTCCGGCGGCCGTTGACCAGCACGCTGAACGCGATGAGCCGGCCGTCCGCCCGGGCGTACCCGGAGAGCGCGCTCACCCCGCGCAGGTGCCCGGTCTTGGCGTGGACCCGGCTCTTGCAGGGCGCCCGGGTCATCCGGCGGCGCAGCGTGCCGTCGACCCCGGCCACGGGCAGCGAGCCGACGTACGTCTCGCGGCTCTCGCTCAGTGCCATGTACCGGAGGAAGCAGGCGAGATGGAACGCCGAGACGGCGTTCTCCCGCGAGAGCCCCGACCCGTCGTCAATCCGGCAGGCGCGCCCGGGGATGCCGGCGTGGGCGAGCGCCTTCGCGACCGCCCTCGCGCCGTCCTCGAAGGACGCGGGCGCGTGGACCGTCCGGCCGAGGGTCTTGAAGATCATCTCCGCGTGGAAGTTGCTGCTGTGCTTGTTGGCCCGGCGGACGGCGTCGGCCAGCGGATGCTCGACGGCGGCCAGGCGGGTCATGGGGCGCACGTCGGTCCGTTCCCTTGCGAAGACCAGCTTGCCCGTGATCCGGACCCCCGTCTTCTGCAGACGGTCACGGAGCACGGACCCGGCGTATCGCATCGGCTCGAGGACGGGGACGCGGGCGGCGGCGCCCGCGCTCTTCGGGGTGAGCGTGCCGGAGACCACGATCGTGTCGCTGCGGGGCAGGCGGGCGATGTGCGCCCGGGCCCGGCCGCCCCGGGCTGTCTGGCAGCGGTTCCGGATGCTCACGTGCGAGCTGTCGGGCTCGGCGAACACCCGGGCCGCCCGGCCGGGCGACGCGCCCGGCTTCACCCGCACGAACACGCAGCTCTCGTTCACGGCGAGCGCCGAGACGGGTGCGCAGTAGGCGCGGACCAACTGCTCCTCCGGCCAGGACGGGTGGACGTGCTGCCCGTCGAAGATCGTGCCGTCGACGACCAGGTCGCCGCGCACCTCGGTGACCGCCTCGGCGATCTTCGCGGCGAGGGCGTCGAACGCCGCGGCGGCGCCATCGTCGGGGCCGCGCCCGCCGATGCACGGGTCCCCGCCGGCCATAATGACCAGGTCCCCCTCGAGCACGCCGGCCGCCAGCCGGCCGTCCGCGTGGGCCGTCGTCGAAAACGTGAAATCCTCCCCGAGCAGGAGCAGGGCGGCGCCCGTCGTCAGGAGCTTCGCGTTCGACGCGGGGATCATCCGACGCTCGTCGTTGACCGCACACAGGATGCGACCGCTCGTCACGTCGACGGCGGCGACTCCCGCGTCCTCGGCGCCCAGCCCGACCGCGCGGACGAGGGCGCGCACCTTGTCGTTCAGCGGGGGCTCGGCGGGCGCGGGGGCTGCGACGAGGAGGCCGGCGAGCGCAGCGGCGAAGACGGAGGCCGGGCGCGCGAGCCTGCGCCTCGAGGCGGCCGTGCACCATTCGCGCATGGATCAGTCACCCAGGGTGTTGAGCTGCTCCCGGGCATATTGCCGCCACCGCGCCGCCGGGTGAGATTCGGGCGCAGCGGCGTATCGGTTGCAGATCTCCTGGAACACGAGGCGCGCCTTGCCCGGCTCGCCCATCGCCTTGTAGGCGAGTCCTTTGTAGAACTGAGCGGACGGTGCGAGGTCGGGCCGGGCCTCGCCATGGAGCCGCAGCCACCGGTTGCAGGCGCGCACACAGGCGCGGTACTCGCCCTCGTCGTAGTGGAGCCGGGCCTGGCGGTGGGCGTCGACCAGCGACTGGGTCTGGCAGCCGGCCAGGGCGACGAGCGCCGCGCAAAGGCCCACGTGCAGGATCGTCCGTCTTGCAAGCATCACACGTACCGGTAGCTGGGGCTACCGGCCTCTCTCGCCGGGTTCTTCGAGTGTGGATACGCTCTCGTGGGACTCGATGTCCGCCAGCCCGACTTCCGCCGCCCGGACCGCCTCCTGGACGGCGGGGTCGGGCGAGTCGCCGTACCACGTCTTGATCTTCCGGAACACCCGGGCCGCCCGGGGGTAGTCGCGCATGAGCCAGTAGCAGCGGCCGAGCCGGAACAGGGCCAGCGACGTGGCCGGGTCCTCGCGATGGCCGTAGTTGGCCAGCCAGCATCGGTAGGCCACCGCCGCCTGCTCGTAGCGCTCGTCCTCGAGCAGCTCGTTGGCGTCGTCGAGCTCGCGCAGGCTCGCCGGCTTCGGCGCGAACCATCTCTCCAGTGTCTGGCAGCCGGCCAGGCCGAACAGTGCGAGCGCTGCGCCGACCCACAAGATCCGATGCGGACGAACCATACCTGTCCCTCCTCCCTGCTCTTCGATCAACGGCCCCGGACGCCCTCGAGCGGCCGGGCGATCCGGGCCGACCGAGCGCTGAGCGGGCCGCGCAGCGCCCCCTGCTCGCCCATCATCAACAGGACGGGGCTGGCGATGAACATCGACGAGTACGTGCCGACGATGACGCCGACCAGCAGGGTGAACGCGAAGTCCTCGATGGCCGTGCCGCCGAACACGAACAGGGCGACGACGGCGAGCAGCGTGGTCAACGAGGTGAGCACCGTCCGGCTCAGCGTCTGGTTGATGCTCAGATTGACAATATCGGGGAACGGCGTCTTGCGCACCGTGCTCCGGTTCTCGCGGATGCGGTCGAACACGACGATGGTGTCGTTGAGCGAGTAGCCGATGATGGTCAGCAGGGCGGCGATGATGGTGAGGCTGAGCTCCCGGCCGGTGAGCGCCAGCGCCGCGAGCGTGATGCTGACGTCGTGGACCAGGGCGACGACCGCCGCCAGGCCGAACCGGAACTCGAACCGGAACCAGACATAGGCGACAATGGCCAGGAAGGCAAGGAACAGGGCCACCCCGGCCTGGAACCCGAGCCGCCGAGCGACCGACGGATAGATCTTCTCCACGCTGGCGAACGCCTCCTTCGCCATCCGGGTCCCGTCCTCGAACCTCGCCTGTCTCAGGACCCGCTCGATCTCCGCCGCCCGGCCCTCCTCGACGTGGACGGTGAACGACCGCGTCTTCCCGTCGGTCAGCTCGTCGGGGCCCGGCGGGACGACGGTCACGTCGGCTTCGGCTGCGGCCAGCGTCCGCCGGAGCAGCTCCGGCGTCGTCGGCTTGGCCAGGCTCACCCGGACGGTGACCGTGCCGTCCTCGGCGCCCGGGTCCGGCCGCTCGACCACCTGTACCGGCGGATCGACCAGCAGAGACGTGCCGTCCTCTTCCCGGAACGCCACCCGCAGGTCGTCGACGACGCGTTCGTCGCCGTACACCGACTTCGCCGCCTCGTCCAATCGAGCCGCGCTGGCGGGGTTCGTCGTGCGGAGGGCGTACGCCGCCCGACCCCCCTCCGCCGACTGCTCCTCGATGTCGACGTCCGTCACCCCGCGCCGGGCGAGCCGTTTCTTGGCCATCTCGGGCTCCATGGGGCTGTTGGTCTCGAGGACGATCTCGCGCCCGTCGGCCCCCGCGGCCTCGACCCTGGCGACGCTGGCGCTGGGTGCGAACCCGATGCGGATGGCGAAGCTGAGGCCCGGCTCCTCGCGTCGTTCCCAGACTTCCTGGACCTCGATGTCTTCGTAGCCGGCCCGGCGGACCTTGTCGCGGACGACGTCGGCGCTGACCGGGCTCTTCAGGTTCACCTGGGCGCGGGTGCCGGACATGAACTCGATGCCCAGCCGCCGGCCGGGCCCGGCGAAGAAGTAGACGAGCCCCGCCACGACCAACACGGCAGACACGGTGACCGACGCCTTCCGCATGGAGATGAAGGGGATGTTCGGCCGCTTGAAGAACTCGGCCATGCCGAGTGTCTTGACCAGGCCCGCCTGGATGAGCGCCTCGAACAGCAGGCGGGTGACGACGATGGCCGTGAACATGCTGACGACGATGCCGATGGAGAGGGTGATCGCGAAGCCCTTGACCGGGCCGGTCCCGAACAGGTGGAGGATGAGCGCGGTGATCAGGGTGGTCAGGTTGGCGTCGACGATGGTGACCAGGGCCTTGCTGTGCCCGTCCCGCAGGCACTTGAGCAGCGGCTTGTCCGTCATCTTCTTGATCTCTTCGCGAATGCGCTCGAAGATCAGGACATTGGCGTCGATGGACATGCCGATGGTGAGCAGGATGCCGGCGATGCCGGGCAGGGTGAGGGTGATGGCCTTCGTTTTGAGAACGGCGAGGAGGATGAGCAGGTTGAGCAGGAGGGCGACGTTGGCGATCACCCCGGCCTTGTGGTAGTAGAGGAGGATGAAGACGATGACGGCGAGGAAGCCGATGATGATCGCCCGCTGGCCGTCCTCGACGGCCTGCAGGCCCTGGTACGGCCCGACCCGCCGCTCGCTCTCCAGCACGAGCGGCCACTTCAGGCTGCCGGACTGGAGCACGTACTTCAGGTCCTCGGCGTCCTTGCGGGTGAACCGGCCGGAGATCTGCGCGTTGCCGGGGATCGGCTCGTTGATGACGGGGGCCGAGTGGAGCCGTCCCTTCTTGACCAGGTTCCTCTCGCGGTCCCGCACGTCGTCGAGAAGGATGCCCAACTGCTCGCCGACGTTTTCCACGGTGAGGTTATAGAACGCGTCGGAGTCGGTGAACGACAGGTTGACCTGGTAGTCGCCGCTCTGGGGATCGCGCCCGATGTTGACCCGATCGATTCCTTCCCCGGTCAGCCCGATCCTGTCGCTGACCAGGACTTTCTCCTTTTCGATCTCGCCCGTCTTGGGGTTCTCGCGGGTGAGGTTGTACCAGTGATATCCCTCGCGCGGCGGCTCGCCCTTCTGATCCTTCTTGCGGGCCTCTTCGTAGAGTTTCGGGCGCTTTTTCTTGTCCACGACGATGCGGAATTCGAGCCGGCCGGTGCGCTTGATGATGTCGCGCATGCGGCCGATGTCGGTGGCGCCGGAGCCGGGGATCTGGATCAGGATGCGGCCTTCGCCCATGTGCTGTACGCGGGGGCGCTTGAGCCCGGCCTGGTCGATCCGCCGCCGGACGACCGCCGCCATGTCCTGCGCCTCGAGCGCCTCCTGCTCCATCCCCTCGGGGATGTCGATCCGGTAGACCATCTCGACGCCGCCGCGCAGGTCCAGCCCCAGCCGGAGCCCCTGGGCGATCCGCCGCACCTCCCGGTGTTTCACCACGTGCTTCCGCGACTCGTCCCAGTACGGCTCCTCGACCATCCGGAGCTGCTCCTCGGCCACCTGGTTGAACGGCAGGGCGAGCAGCGCCCAGCGGCTGTAGACCTCCACCCGCCGGATGACCTGGCGGTCCTTGATGGCCCGCCGGTCGATCATCTTCGCCTCGCCGCTTACGTCCTGTGTGGCAATCTCCTCGATGGTGTCGTCCGGCTGCCCATCAAATGCGACTTAATCTGCAAAGGTTGCGGAGCAGCCCGCAAATGGGAACGAGCTATCCGACAAGGAGATTGTCCCGACGGACGATGGAAAGTAAAGGAGCGAGTTACCGTGGACAAAGACAAAGACCGTTGGTCATATGGCATCACCACCGTGCCACAGAGAGTCAGTAATGGCCT
>JAWODX010000343.1:0-5855 GCA_046483085.1 Planctomycetota bacterium | reverse complement strand
TGAGATTATAGGTCGGGCGCGACGAAAGTCAATCCGCGGAACGGGCGCCGGCCCGGCGGCCCGGTTGGTATTCTTATCAGGGGCTGGCTGGTGTACCGCCGCCGTCCCGGCGGCTGGTCCGGGGGCGTCTCGCCCCCGAGGAGACGAACGGCGGGCAAGGTGCCCGCCGAACAGCGGGCAGGATGCCAGCGGTACAGGGGCAACGGGGCCTCTCCTCACCCTGCTGCGGCGAGGTCAGCAAGAATCCCCCCATTCTGGTTATCCACTGCCGGCGGCCTCCGTCCTTGCAATGATCCGCCCGGCTTCTATAATGTGCCTCGGTCTGTTGCGGACCGAGCATCGGCATATTCCGTGATCCGGAGGAACGACACGTGTCAGAAACCGAAGAAACCGACCAGGAGCAATCGACCGGGAAGGTGTTGCTGACCGGCAACGCGATCATCGCCCAGTCGGGCGGGCCGACCGCGGTCATCAACCAGACGCTGGTCGGCGCCGTCAAGGAGATGGCGAAGTCGAAGGAGATCAAGGGCATCTACGGCGCCCTGCACGGGATCGAAGGGGCGCTGGAGGAGGACTTCATCGATCTGCGGGCCGAGAGCCCGCGGACGCTGAAGAAAGTGGCCAAGACCCCGTCGTCGGCGTTGGGCTCGACCCGGATGAAGCCGGCCCGGGAGGACTGCCACCGGCTGTTCGAAGTGTGCCAGAAGCGGGACGTGCGCTATTTCTTCTACATCGGCGGGAACGACTCGGCGGAGACGGCGCACATCATCGCCAGCGAGGCCGAGGACGCCGACTACGACATGCGGGTCTATCACATCCCGAAGACGATCGACAACGACCTGCTGGAGAACGACCACACCCCGGGCTACGGCTCGGCGGCGCGGTTCGTCGCGCTCGCCCTGATGGGCGACCAGCTCGACAACCGGTCGATTCCGGGGATCAAGGTCAACGTGATCATGGGCCGACACGCCGGCTTCCTCGCGGCGGCCTCGGTGCTCGGCCAGCAGCGGAGCGACGACGGGCCGCACCTCGTCTACGTGCCCGAACGGGCCTTCGAGCCCGACCGGTTCTGCGCGGACGTCCGGCGGGTCCACGACGAGCTCGGCCGGTGTGTGGTCGCCGTGTCCGAGGGGATCTCCGACGAGCGCGGCGAGCCGATCTACAAGAGCGGCGAGGTCGACCAGCACGGCAACGTCCAGCTCTCGGGCAGCGCGGCGCTCGGCGACCTGCTCGTCGAGACCCTGCGCCGACATCTGGGCGACGAACACCGGCTGCGGACCGATACATTCGGCTACCTCCAGCGGAGCTTCCCCGAGGTCACCTCGAAGACCGACCGGGACGAGGCGAACCGGGTCGGGCGCGAGGCGGTGCTCGCCGCCACCAGCGACGAACACGCCTCCGGGTCCATCGCCATCCAGCGGACGGGCACGGCGAAGACGTACGCGGTCAGCTACGAGTGCGTGCCGCTCGAAAAGGTGGCCGGCGGCACCCGCGAGATGCCGGACGAGTTCATCAACGCGGAGAGCAACGGGGTGACCGAGGCGTTCCGCGACTATGCCCTGCCGCTGGTCGGCCGGCTGCCGCGGCTCGGATGGCTGAAGGGCACGCGGATCTGAACGCCGCGGCAGGCCGGATCGCACGCCCCGGCCCTCCTCGATCCCGGAACACGGAGTCACAGCGTGGCGGAACAATCACTGGTCATCGTGGAATCGCCGGCGAAGGCGAAAACGATCCACAAGTACCTGGGCAAGGGGTACCGCGTCGAGGCCTCGATGGGCCACGTGCGGGACCTGCCGAAGAAGAAGCTCGGCGTGGACATCGAGCAGGGGTTCGAGCCGACGTACCAGACGATTCGCGGCCGGGGGAAGACGCTCAAGAAGCTGCGCAGCGCCGCGAAGACCGCCGACTCCGTCTACCTGGCGCCCGACCCCGACCGCGAGGGCGAGGCGATCGCCTGGCACGTCGTCCAGGCGCTCAAGCTGCCCGCCGAGAAGGCCTACCGCGTGACCTTCAACGAGATCACGAAGCGGGCCGTCCGGGCGGCGTTCGAGCATCCGGGCAAGATCGACATGGCCCGGGTCAACGCGCAGCAGGCGCGGCGCGTGCTCGACCGGATCGTCGGCTACCAGCTCAGCCCGCTCTTGTGGAAGAAGGTGGCGAAGGGGCTGAGCGCGGGGCGCGTGCAGTCGGTCGCGGTGCGGCTCATCGTCGAGCGCGAGAAGGAGATCCAGGCGTTCGAGCCGGAGGAGTACTGGGAGATCGCCGCCACCCTGGCCCCGGAAGGCGCGGGTGAGGAGAAGGCGTTCGAGGCCGAGCTGCTGAAGTGGCAGGGCGAGAAGTTCCGGCCGGACAACGAGGCCGACGCCCAGGCGGCGGCCCGGGCGCTGCGGGGCGCGGCGTTCACCGTCGATCAGGTCTCGAAGAAGAAGCAGAAGAAGTCGCCGGGCCCGCCGTTCAACACCAGCCTGCTGCAGCAGGCGGCGTCGAGCCGCCTCCGCTTCTCCGCCTCCCGCACCATGCGCGTCGCCCAGCAGCTCTACGAGGGCGTCGAGGTGGGCAGCGAGGGGTCGGTCGGCCTGATCACGTACATGCGAACCGACTCGTTCCGGATGGCGTCCAGCGCTGTCGACGAGTGCCGCCGGCTCATCCCCGACCAGTACGGCGCCGACTACCTGCCCAGGAAGCCGCGGTTCTACAAATCGCGCAAGGGCGCCCAGGAGGCCCACGAGGCGATCCGCCCCACGTCGGTCAGCCGGACGCCCGACGAGCTCAAGCCGTTCCTCAGCCGGGATCAGCACCGGCTGTACAAGCTGATCTGGGACCGGTTCGTCGCCAGCCAGATGGCGGACGCGCGCTACGAGGCGACGACGGTGGCCATCCGGGCCGGCGAGGGGCGCCTGCGGGCCAAGGGCCGCATCTGCATCTTCCCCGGCCACACCCGCGTCTGGCCCCGCAAGCAGAAAGACGAGCAGGACCTCCCCGACCTGGGCGAGGGCGATCGGCTCGACCTGCTCAAGCTCGAGCCGAGCCAGCATTTCACCGAGCCGCCCCGCCGATACACCGAGGCGTCGCTCGTCCGCACCCTGGAGCGCGAGGGGATCGGCCGGCCGAGCACCTACGCGCCCATCATCTCGACCATCCAGAAGCGGGGATACGTCAAGCAGGTCAAGCGCGCCTTCCACGCGACGGAGTTGGGGATCGTGGTGACCGACCTCCTGGTGGCGAGCTTCCCGGACATCATGGACGTGCAGTTCACGTCGGAGATGGAGGAGAAGCTGGACAAGATCGAGGAGGAGGACCGCGACTGGCAGGCGGTGCTGGGCGAGTTCTACCGGCTGTTCAAGGCGGACCTGGAGAAGGCGGAGAAGGAGATGCAGCGGGTCAAGGGGAAGGAGACGGGCGAGACGTGCCCCGAATGCGGCGAGCCGCTCGTCGAGCGCTGGAGCAAGTACGGGCGGTTCGTCGGCTGCTCCGGGTACCCCGACTGCAAGTATATCCAACGCGACGAGGAAGAGGAGGAGGCGGAGCAGGAGACCGAGGTGACCTGCGACAAGTGCGGCGCGCCGATGGTTATCAAGACCGGGCGGCGGGGGAAGTTCTTCGGCTGCTCCGCCTACCCCAAGTGCAAGAACACCCGGGCCATCGGGCGCGACGGAAAGCCGGTCCCCCTGCCGGAGCCGACCGACGAGGTCTGCGAGAAGTGCGGCGCGCCGATGGTCATCCGGACCGGCCGGCGCGGGCGGTTCCTCGCCTGCTCCGCGTTCCCCAAGTGCCGCAACACCCGGCCGCTGCCCACCGACGTCGACTGCCCCGAGGAGGGCTGCGACGGCAAGCTGGTCTACCGCCGGGGCCGGGGCCGGAAGAAGGGGTTCTACGGTTGCACCAACTACCCCGAGTGCGAATACCGCACGAAAAAGCTGCCCAAAGAGCCCGAGACCGACGAGGAGTGAACCGCCCGGGCAAGGGCGTCCGACGCAACGGAGCTGACCGCCAATGAATGACGATCCGATTCACGTCGCGGGCATCTACGGGAGCCCGAGGAAGGGCGGGAACAGTGCCACACTGCTCGACGCCGCGCTGGCCGGGGCCGAGGAGCGCGGCGCCGACGTCGAGCGGATCCACCTGCAGGGCCTGGACTTCGCCGGCTGCCAGAACTGCGGCTACTGCAGCCGGCACGGCGAGTGCGTGCTCAAGGACGACATGAGCGTCGTGTACGACGCGCTCGACCACCGCGACGTGATCGTCCTCGCCGCGCCCATCTACTTCACGTCCGTCCCCGCCCAGACGAAGGCGATGATCGACCGCTGCCAGCCGTACTGGGCGCGGAAATACGTCCTGAAGACCCCCCGCGCCAGGGGCGACCAGGCCGGCGGGTTCGTCTGCTGCTGCGGGTTCGAGGACGACCGCTTCCTCCCCTGCACCGAGAAGATCGTCAAGACCTGGTACTTCATCCTCGGCGTGGCGTACGCCGGGCCGCTGTTCATTCCCGGCCTGGACGCCCGGGGCGACGCGGAGCGGCACCCGTCGGCGACGGACGACGCCCGGCGCTACGGCGGTCAGCTTGTCGAGGAACGCAAGGCAAGGGAATGACCGGACACAGGGCCGGCGGGCTCGGCGGGCCTGGCGGGGCTAGTTGGCTTGGCGGCGGAGGCACCGGAGAAAGCGGCTCTGCGGCGACTCGTCGATGCGGAGCGTGCCGAACGACGAGCCGCGGAGCGAGTACCGCGCCCGGGCCATCCGGATCAGCCGCCGGAATTCACGGCGAGAACGAGTCCTCATCGATCGACCTCTGTGGATGCGTGGCTACGTTAGTATCGTCACAAACGCCGCCGCCTTGAGCGCTTTTGCCCGTCCTGTCGGGCCGGCGGACAATACCGCCGCTCGGACACCAAGAGTATAGGGCAGGTCGGATGTAATCATGTTGTCGAACGGATTACAATTCCGTTAGAGGCGAGGAGAAGAATGAGCGAGCGAGTGTCGATCCACGAGTCCGAGGTACCGCGCGAGGAGTACGCCGACCGGTGGAGCAAGGACCTGATCGGCGGGCCGGAGATCCCGACGACCGGCGGGTTCTCGCTCGGCGTCGCCGAATACTTCCAGCCCGAGTTCGGCGAGATCCAGCAGCACGACGACCAGGAGGAGGTGTACATCGTCTCGGGCACCGGGATGATCCGCATCGGCGACGACGAGTTCGACGCCATCCCCGGCGCCTCGTTCCTCCTCCCGCCCGGCACGAGGCACGCCACCCGCCGCACCGGCGACGAGGCGGTCTTCGTCGTGTACACCCACTCGAAGCCGACCGGTGAGGAGACAATGGGCGTCTCGACCAGCGAATCGGCCGACTGGGGCGAGCCGCGCGACCACGACGACCAGGAGGCGCTCTACGTCATCGGCGGCGAGGGCGAGGTGAAGGTCGGCGACCGGGTGATCGACGTCCGGCTCGGCACCGCCGTCTACGTCCCGCCCGAGACGCCGCACGCCCGCCGGCGGACCGGCGCCGAGCCGCTGCTCACCCTCTTCGCACACGGCGCGGTGTGACGGCGCAGCGGGCGGCGCACCACGTACGCAGGTTCGCCCGTCGCCCTCGGCTCGGGCGACGTACCCGCTGCCGGGCGCTCCCTGAAATGAAGAGTCGCAGAGCACTTGGTGCTCGCGGCATTTCCTGTTTCGTCCGCGTTCCTGCGGTATACTCGTGGAGGCTGTGATCGCTGCGAACGGTGGGCGTTCCGGTGCGCCGGGCCGGGCAAAATTCGCCCGGCCCGGCGCACCGGAACGCCCACCGTTCGCAGCGATCACAGCCTCCACGAGTATACCGCAGGAACGCGGACGAAACAGGAAATGCCGCGAGCACCAAG
>JAWODX010000333.1:0-3700 GCA_046483085.1 Planctomycetota bacterium | reverse complement strand
TCAATCTCACTCTGCATTCGTAAGTCCAGGAGTAGAGTGGCATCATAAAGGATAGCTCGTTCTGGCTTCCACTCGAAGGCGACGTCCGGATGGGGCGAGTCCCGGCGGAACCGCGCCCTGGTCGTCTCCCCCCTGCGGCTTGGGCCCACTGTTGAATATACCGTGGCCGGCAGGCGACTTGCGGCACGTTCGATTGGCGTCCCCTGCCCCCGGTTGTCAACGCCCGCTCGTGCGGCTATAATCGCGGCAATCGAACAACGAACCGCGGGCAGGGGCGGCGCAGCCGATGGGTGACGATTTCCGCTGGCGCAGCACCGACGAGATGAACGACCTTGCCGCGCGACTCTCGCTCTCGATCCCGACCACTGAGGATCTCTCGCCGCTCGCCGAGCCGGTGCAGGTCGGGGGCTTCGAGATTCCGAACTCCCTGGCCGTCCACCCCATGGAGGGCTGCGACGGCGACGCCGCCGGCCGGCCGGACACGCTGACGATCCGCCGCTACGATCGGTTTGCGGCCGGTGGGGCCGGCCTGATCTGGGTCGAGGCCATCGCCGTTGTGCCCGAGGGGCGGTCGAACCCGCGGCAGTTGTGGCTGCACGAGGACAGCGTGGCCGCCATCGCCGACCTGGTGGCCCGCACCCGCCGGATCGCCCGAGACGCCCGAGGCCACCGGCCGATGCTGGTCGCGCAACTGACACACTCCGGGCGATACTCGCGGCCAGGTAGCGAACGCCGGCCCATCATCGTCCAGCACGATCCCTGCCGCGACAGCCACATGGGCCTCGCCACGGACTGGCCGCTCGCCACCGACGACTATCTCGACCGGCTTCGCGACGGGTACGTCGAGGCGGCAAGGCTGGCGTTCGACGCCGGGTTCGACGCGGTCGACATCAAGGCGTGTCACGGCTATCTCGTGAACGAGCTGCTTGGCGCACGCGAACGCCAGGGGAAGTACGGTGGACCCTTCGAGAACCGCACGCGGTTCCTGCTGGACGTGGTCGACGCCATCGGCGAGACGGTCGGCCCCGGCCGGACGGTCACGACGCGACTCGGCGTATTCGACGCCGTGCCGTATCCGCACGGCTGGGGCGTTGACCGCACCAACTGCATGCGGCCGGACCTCTCGGAGCCGAAGCGGTTGGTCGGCCTGCTGGCAGAGCGAGGCGTGCCGATGGTCAACGTGACACTCGCCAGCCCGTACTACAATCCGCACATCGGTCGGCCGTTCAACCGGAACGTCGTGGGCGGGGACGAGCCGCCCGAGCATCCACTCGTCGCCGTCGGCCGCGCCATCAGCCTCGCGGGCGAGGTCCAGAAGGCGTTCCCGGATCTGCCCGTCGTCGGCACGGGCTACACGTGGCTCCAGACTCTGTTGCCGAACGTGGCGGCGGCGGTGAAGGCGGACGGACTGGCGACCCTGATCGGCGTCGGCCGGCTCGCGTTGGCCTACCCGTCGTTCGCGGCCGACATCCTGGACCACGGCCGCCTCGATCCGAACAAGGTCTGCATCGCGTGCAGCAGGTGCACGCAGATCATGCGGGACGGCGGCCGGACGGGCTGCGTCGTCCGCGACCGCGCAATCTACGGCCCGATCTACCGGGCCGGCCGCGCACTCAAGGAGGAGGCAGGGCGATGAGAAACCGGCCCGCTGCCATCGTGACCGGCGGCAGCCGCGGCATCGGCCGGGCGATTGCGCTCGAAGTGGCCCGGCTGGGCCACGACGTGGTCATCCACCACTTCGACACGGCCGACGGCGCTCCGGACGAGTCGGCCGCACACGCCACACAGGGCGAGATCGAGGAGTTCGGCTCGCAATGCGCCGTGGTTCGCGGCGACATCAGCCGGCAGGGCGACCGCGCCGCGCTGGTTGAACTCGCCCGGTCGACGTTCGGCCGGTGCGACCTGCTCGTCAACAACGCCGGCGTCGCGCCCGCCCGGCGCGTCCCCATCCTCGAAGCGACGGAAGAGAGTTTCGACCGCGTCGTCGGCATCAACCTGAAGGGACCGTACTTCCTGACGCAGGCCGTCGCGAACTGGATGATTGAGCAGCGCGCGCCAAACCCCCGCCGCGCGTGCCGGATCGTGAACATCAGTTCGGTCTCGGCCTACACCAGTTCGCCCTCGCGCGGCGAATATTGCATCAGCAAGGCGGGCGTGAGCATGATGACGGCGCTCTACGCCGACGCGCTCGCGGAGCACGGGATCGGCGTGTTCGAAATCCGGCCCGGCATCATCGCGACCGACATGACCGCGCCGGTCAAAGAAAAGTATGACACGCTGATTGCCAACGGCCTGACCCCGATCAAGCGATGGGGCCGCCCGGAGGACGTGGCCGCAGCCGTCGGCGCCATCGCCGAAGGCCGCCTCGACTTCTCAACCGGGGAAGTCGTCAACGTCGACGGGGGCTTCCATCTGAGACGGCTCTGAGGAGTGTGAGACCATGGAGAAGGTGATCGCGACGCTGCTACGCGACGGGTTTATCCTGGTGTTCAACCAGGACCGTCTCGACCTCGTGCGGACGGCCGAATCGCTGCTCGAGGCGGGCCTTGGCAACATGGAGGTCACCTGCCGCATCTCGCACCCGCTCTCCAGGATCGGGCGCCTTCGGAAGGCGCTGCCGGAATTCGTGGTCGGCGCCGCGAGCCTGATCGACCAACCCGCGATGCTGGCGGCGCAGGGCGCCGCGCACCCGGCCGACCCCCTGCCGACCGTCGAGCAGGCGGTTGAGGCGGGCGCGGCGTATCTGGTCTCGGCGGGGAACTTCCGCCCAGAGACATACGAGCGCTTCGCCGACCGCGTACCGATGATCCCCGGGTGTGGAACCGTCAGCGAGATCCTCTCCCAGTTCGCCCTCGGCGCCAACTTCGTCAAGATCTTCCCGGCCGCCCAACTCGGCGGGCCGGCGTTCGTGAAGGCGGTGGATCCGGCCATCCACAAAACGATCAGCCTGGTGCCGACGGGCGGGACGAAGCCGGCGAACATCCCGGACTACGTGGCCGCCGGCGTGCTCGTGCTGGGCGGATCGTTCAGTTGCATCGACAAGGCCGTCGTCGCCGAGATCGTCGAGACGCAGGACTACGCCCGCCTCGCCGCCGAGTTGAAGGCGGTCAAGCGACTCGTCGACGAGGCGCGGGCGGCGCACTGGCCGTCGCTCGACTTCGCGTCGGCGTCGGTGAAGGAGATCGCCGGGGCCACGGGCCGAAACTTCAACCTCGGGCGCAAGGCACAGACCGGATGAACGTGAAAACCATCGCCGGCTGGCAGGTTCGCTGCCACCAGTACCACACCGTGATCGTCGGCGCGGGCGCCGCCGGAATGAACTGCGCCGTCCACCTGGTCGAGTTCATGGCGCGGCAGGGGGTTGCGGAGGCGGCCCGGCAAATCGTCGTCGTGACCGGCGGCGTGGGGCTGGGCGCCTC
The DNA here is from genome assembly GCA_046483085.1 of Planctomycetota bacterium. Taxonomy (GTDB): domain Bacteria; phylum Planctomycetota; class PUPC01; order PUPC01; family PUPC01; genus JAWODX01. The sequence continues at coordinate 281 of JAWODX010000333.1, read as the reverse complement.
GCGGATGAGCGGCTCGGACAAACAGACGTACTACAAGATGGGCACAAGCCCCGACGTGCCGGACAGCGCCAAGGAGTTCGCAAAGAGCCTGACGGCCGCAGGATGTACCCACGGCGACCTGGCGCTGATCGAAGGCATCGGCTCGCTTCGCGAGTTCTACCACCTGGTGCAGGCGGGCGTGCCCTTCCCGCACGACCCCGCCGGCGCCTACGTCGGCTACAAAACCGACCACGATCCCTCGGAGCGGGCGACGTCGGCCGGGCCGAAGACGAGCCGCTTCA
>JAWODX010000610.1:0-5027 GCA_046483085.1 Planctomycetota bacterium | reverse complement strand
CCCACCGGGGCTGCGAAAGTCGCGTCGCGGCCGGGCTCCAGTAGCCGGGGGACGGCTTCTGCCTCTCGAGTCGCCACGCTCGGCGGCGCCCGGGAAACGCTTAAGGGCTGTAGCAAAGCGGTGGGGCGGACATTCCTGTCTGCCGGACAGCAGGCAAGAATGCCTGCTCCAACGGGTCCTGACAGCGGCCTTTATATACGAGCAGCGCCAATTATCAATCGGTCGGCGGAGTTCCGGCGGAACGGACCTCAGGGCGGCTGCGCCCGGTCACACCCGCACACGGATGCTCCCGGCCCGCAACTTGTTCTCCGAACACCCGCGCCCTCCCCGCTTCCGCCCCGCCGCTTCTTCTGAACCGGGGAGATCGGAGAAGGCGTGCGTCTTCTCTGGCCTGAACGTCCTGAACACAGATCAAACGGGAAGGAGGTTCGGGCTGAAGAATCCCCGAGGCTATCGTGTTTTCTGTGCGCCTGCGTGGGACAGGGCGACCTCGGCCACGGTCACGGGTTTCCGAGGCGAAGAACGCAAACGGCCGGGATTCGCTTGACATTTCCGATGTAGTCGGTAGGATTTCGGATAGAGGATGTTGCATTCTCGGCGTGCCGGTTCTCATCTTGGTCCTCTAGCTGCCGACACGAGAAGGGATCGGATGGGCTGCCTTGTCCAACCGCTCGGGCGACCCGTTCGCCTCGCACATACCCGTAGGGTGACAACAGCCCGGAACGTCAGGTCTTTGGAGACCGAGCCACCATGATGATGAAGGAACTCCTCCAAACGGCGGCCAACGTCTTGTTCTTGGTTCTTCTTTTTCCGGTGGCTCTGCTTTCAGGTTTCGGCCGGTGTTGGCCAGTATTCGACTTCTTCGCCCAGACTTGCGCCCTGGTTCCCGGGATCGTGGGCAGATACGCGCGCCGTGCCTACTACGTGATGACACTTGACCGTTGTTCGTTACGGTCGTGCATTGCATTTGGCAGTTACTTCCTCGACAGCCAGACCGAGGTCGGCGAGGGCGTGTATGTGGGCCCCAACTGCGTCATCGGCCGGTCGCGGATCGGCGCACGCACTCTGATCGGCTGCAACGTCCATGTCTTCGTCGGACGACGCCAACATGCACGCGACGCCGAAGGTCGCCTCTCAGAGGGCAAGCAGGAGATGCTCCGAAAGATCAATATCGGGGAGGACTGCTGGATCGGCACATCCGCGGTCATTATGGAGGACATCGGCGACCGAACGACGATCGGCGCCGGCGCGGTTGTCACAAAAGAGGTCCCGGATGACGTGGTGGCGGTCGGAATCCCCGCCCGGATCATCCAATCCTCGTCGTAGCGGACGATCCCAGTGCCGAGTGTTGACCGAGCCATTGGGATCGCGCGGCGTCTTCTCCTCAGCATGAAGGCTGGCCCGGCACGGCCAACCAGTCCTTGCCCGCGGCTCCGTCGTACCAAGAACATCCAGCGAGCCGCTTGCCAGATCGGCGGGGCGCATGATAAGATCACGCCCGACGGCGACGATGATCCCGGCCACGACAGTATGCCACGCATCCCGGGGCGTCGGCTCTCCGCCCCGGGGCAAGGAAAAGGAGGCGCACAGTGACGGCAGCCGAACGCGTGCACGCGGTGCTCCTGCACCTGACCCACTACGATCCGCGTTGGATGGAGCAAAAGCAGGACGAGAAACGCTTCGACCGCGGCCTGATGGAGGAGCTCGTCGATCTGACGCCGGACTGCGGCTACAACACCGTCATCTTCGACGTGGCCGATGCCGTCGAGTACGCCATACACCCCGACCTGAAGCGGCCGTACACCGTCCCGATGCAGGAGCTGGCGGACCTGGCCGGGCGGGCCCGCGATCGGGGCCTCGAGGTCATCGGCAAGCTCAACTGGAGCAAGTCGGAGCGCCACCGCCACAACTGGTGGTTCCGGCCGTACCGCGATCTGCCCGACGACGACGAGTATTTCGACCACGCCTGGCAGGTGATCGACGAGGTGTGCGCGGCCTGCGGCCCGGGCGAGTTCTTCCACATCGGCGTGGACGAGGACACGACCCGCGACGCGGACGCCTACTGCGCCGTGATCGAGCGCCTGCGGGCGGGGCTGGCCGAACGCGGCCGGCGCACGGTCGCCTGGTCGGACCTCTGCGTCCGGTGGAGCGAGGATCTCGCGTCGAAGGCGCAGGCCGCGGCCGAACGCCTGCCGCGCGACATCGTTCTGACGATCTGGCACTACAGTCAGGCGGACCCCGACCGGCTGAAGACGCTCGTCGATCTCGGATACGAGGTCTGGTGCGCGACGGGCCGCAAGGACACCGGCGTCGCCCGGCAGTGGCGCGAGGCGGTCGAGGATACGGGCGGGCACGGTCTGGTGACGACGGTCTGGGACCCGACGCAGCCCGAGTTCGCCGACAACTGGCGCCGCGTGATCACCGAGAGCGCCGACGGCTTCGGCATTCGCTAGCCGGACACCGCTGCTCTTCCGGCGAAAGATCCATCGCTGAGCCGCTGCTCAGCGTGGCATATCGGACTCGAATGTGACAGCGACCGTGACGGTCTCGGTCACCGGCTCGGGGATGCCGGCCTTCACGAGAGCCTTCTACGGGGAAGTGCCGAGGCACATCCGCGGCGGATGCTACGAATGAGCGGGAGGCGCCTCTAAGGAGCTCTAACAAAACGGTGGGGCAGACATTCCTGTCTGCCGCGCAGCAGGCAACAATGCCTGCTCCACCGAGGTTCTGTTAGACCGTCTAAGTCTACTACGCGGGTTTCTTAACCGCAGAGGCCGCAGAGCACGCAGAGAGAACCATTCATGCCCTTTCCCCTCAGGCCGGGCGCTGGAGACAAACGCGAACGGAGAGCACGCTTACGGACCCGTCTCCCAGGACTTCTCCGCGGTCTCCGCGGTCCCGGCGGTGAGTTCTAGCGTTGTCGTGCTAACGAAACAGGTCCCCGACGGCATCATCGACGGCCTTCTTGCCGGTGTCCAGGACCTCCTTGCCTGCCTTGCCTGCCTCGTCGGCGGCGCGTCCGGCCATGTCCCTCAGCTTCTCGGCCGCTGTATCGACAGCGCCGGTGACGGGCGCGGAAATCGCCCGCGATACCTCGGCGATGGACCCGCCCCCCTTGCCGATGTCGTTCAGTTCAACGTCGGGAATCGGGGCGGTGAGCCGGCGACCCTCGAGGAGCTGGGTGGAAAGAGACACCTTCCCGTTCTTGAACACGAAGTGATCGATCTGAATCTGTTTCCCTTTGCCGGGCTTCTCTTCTTCCGGCTCGGCCTCGGGTTCTTCCTCTGCCGGCCCCGCGAACTCCTTGATGTTCTCCTGGATTTTCCCGATGTTGCTGCCGCCGAGTCCCACCTCGTAGGTCACCTGCGGCCCATCGATATAGATCTCGCGGATGATGATGCGGTCCGAAAAGAGGGACGGGACGTCGACCTCGACCCGTACGTTCCCCAGGGCGAACGCATGGTCGGTCTTGAACCCCTCGGGATTGCCGATGACGAATCCGCTGAGCGTGCCCTTTCCCGAGAAGGGCGACAGTCTGACCTTGTCGAGTTTGACCGGCGCGCCGACGACCTTCGGGAGGACGCCTTCGACGCCGCCCTTGACGATCGCTCCGATCGAGAACAGGAGCACGACGAGCAAGACAATCACAACGATCGGGACGATTACCAGCGCCCATTTCAGCGCTCGTTTCATCGGACTTCTCCCTGTCGACCGGCTGCTCCGCGCAATCTCCGCAACCATGTCGGAGATTGTCTGGCGCTTTGACCGTGAACAATAGTATACTGACGGCCACGGGTCAACTGCTTTTTCGTAGCGCTGGTCGGTGCGGATGCAGGGCGATCCGCGAACGGGTGCGTGAAGCCTGGCGATCGGCGGCATGCGGTCGTTGGAGCCACAGAGAGCAGTTGCGCGAGGAGTGAAATGAAGAAGCAGCTCCGACGTCTGATTCGGTTCCTGACCGTCGAGATCTGGCGCCTGCGCCTGAGCGACCTGCCGAAAGGCAAGTCGGTTCTCATCAAGGCACTTCGCACGATCGTCCTCGCGCTCCGGGATTTCAAGACCGACCGCTGTACCCTGCGCGCCTCTGCGCTGACGTTCTACTCGATGCTCTCCATTGTCCCCCTCGTCGCGATGGCCTACGGGCTCGCCAAGGGGTTCGGCTTCGAGCATCAGCTCGAGACGCGGCTGATGGCGGCCTTCGAAGGCCGCGAGGAAGTGGCGAAGTGGATCCTCGAATGGTCGCAGAACATGTTGAAGCAGACACGCGGAGGATTGGTTGCCGGCATCGGCGTGGCAATCCTCCTGTGGACCGTCATCAAGGTGCTCGGGAACATCGAGAAATCCTTCAATGACATCTGGGGAACCAAGAAGAACCGGACCCTGCTCCGGAAGTTCAGCGATTATCTGTCCGTGGTGCTCGTTTGCCCGGTCCTTCTGGTTCTTTCCGGCAGCGCTACCGTCGTGCTCAGCACCATGATCAAGAGCTTGAGCGAGCGGCTGGGGTTCCTGGCCCCCGTTATCGTCTTATTGCTCAGCGTGTTGCCGTACCTCATCGGCTGGTTCGTGTTCGGTTTCATCTACATGTTCGTGCCCAACACGCGGGTGAAATTCAAATCGGCCCTGGTCGCCGGGGTGATCGCCGGGACCGCCTTCCAGGTGATGCAGTGGGGCTACGTCAATTTCCAGGTCGGGGTGACAAGGTACAGTGCGGTCTACGGCAGTTTCGCGGCCCTTCCGCTGTTTCTCATCTGGCTGCAGTTGAGCTGGCTGATCGTGTTGTTCGGTGCCGAGCTTTCGTTCGCGCACCAGAACGCGGCGACATATGAATTCGAGCCCGACTGCGCCCGGGTGAGCCGGTCGTTCAAGCTCCTGATCGCCCTGCGCGCGGCCCAGGTCGTGGTCCGGAACTTCGCCGAGGGCGAGCGCCCGCTGATGGCGGCCGAGGTCTCGCAGCGGATCGGCGCTCCGATCCGGCTCGTCAATGAGGTACTCTTAGACCTCGAACAGGCCGGCGTCCTGACCGAGAC
>JAWODX010000286.1:0-2508 GCA_046483085.1 Planctomycetota bacterium | reverse complement strand
GGATCGCGTACGAGCGGAACGTGATGGCGCTTCAGGGAGCGGCCCACGGCGACGGCGGGCGCGTCGAGTCCTTCCAGACGAGCGTGCTGGTCCTCCGCGAGAAGGACGGCAAGATGCAGATACTGCGCGACTTCGGGAAGACCACCACGAAGAAGCTGGGCCGGCCCTGGCCGTCGGACTTCTCCTATCAGCGGCTCTACGTGCTCCCGACGACAGGCGAACTGTTCGTCAAGGAGGATCAGGGGCCGGGCAAGTCGCACTACGAGCTCATCCGGATCGACCCGAAGACCGGGCGCTCGCGGTGCTTCCAGTTGCCGTTCGACGCCGAGGACGTGTGTTTCGACCGCGGCGGGCGAATCTACATGCGGACGGACGCGCTGGTCGTGCGGTACGACGCGGCCACGATGCGCGAAATCCCGTGGGACTACGGCGAAGAGCACTACAATGTCGGTTTCTCGAGTATCGGCGGCGGGCGGCGGCGGGTGAAGCACGTCGTGTCGGCGCTCCGCGTGCCCTGCGTGCGGCCGGTCCACTGGCACATGGGCGGGATGTACATGTCGAACATCGGCCGGCTGGCCGTGGCCGTGAACAACCACCAGACGCGCCAGAAGCGAATGACATACCGTGCCCTCCAGAGCTCGGACGGCCAGTATGTCCCGCTGCTCTTCCCCGGCCGCCAGGCCGCGAAGGGCATCCACGTTTTCGACCGGCACGGCCACGTCGTCTACAAGGACGCCTGGCCGGGAATCCTCCGGTGCGACGGCATCGGGATCGACAACGACGACGACCTGTACGTGATGTGCGATGGAACGCGGCGCATCGACGGCAAGCAGATCTTCGAGAGCGCGACCTACACGATCATGAAGGCGCGAGCGGGTAAGGGCAAGATCCTGTCGACAAAGTTCGCGCCGATCCCGCTCCAGAAGGCCCAGCAGCCGAAGAGACCGCCCGAGCTCGGGGGCCGCGCGGCGGAGGGCTGGGCCGAGGGCGTCGAGTGGTTCTACGGCGGCGTCGGCTACGCCAACACCGGGTGCAGTTGCTGGCACGCTCGGTTCTGCCTCGACGACTACGCCCGCTCGTTCGCGCCGGAGGTCCTGCACTACAGCGTCGCCGTGCTCGACACGAACGGCAACCTGATCTGCCGCGTCGGCAAGTACGGCAACACCGACGACGGTCTGCCGCTCCAGAAGCGCGGTGGCCCGCCGAGCCCGCGGTCCATCGGCGGCGACGAGGTCGGCCTGATGCACCCGATGTACCTGGCGAGCCACACCGACCGGCGGCTCTTCATCGCCGACGCCGGTAACTTCTGCATCCGCAGTGTCAAGCTCGGCTATCACGCGACCGAGACCGTCGCCCTGAACGACGTGCCGAACGAGGCGCCGTAGGGCCCTGTCAGGAATGGCCGTCGGCCGGCTCGGGCGCGTGCCTGACCTCCTCCCCGGCCCGGCCGGCGGGCGGGTGCGTCGAGATGTTATGGTTGCGGCACACGTGACGATCCGCTCGTCCGCGGACACGATCCGGAGCCGCTTCGCGGTCCGGTCATGTCCCCTGATGCATCTGAGGCACCCCGCCGGAACAAATCGGCAAAAAAACCTTGAAGAGGCGAATCACCGGGTGCTAGTATGACCCGCTGGAAGAGGGGAGCCGTGTACCTGGATTGCGGAGGTACAGGCGATGGCAAAGCAGCGGTCGGTGCTGGGCATTATCCTGACGATCATCGGGCTGGTCGGCGTGATCCTGGGCGCCTGGGCGATCCTCCAGCCGCCCCCGGAGCCGCCGGCCAAGGAGAAGGTGGCGGCGGAGAAACCGGCCGAGGAGGCAGCCGCCGCCGAAGAGAAGCCGGCGGAGGAGGCGGCCCCCGCCGAGAAGCCCCGCGGGGAGCCCTTCGGGGGCAACGGGCTGGCCGTGGCGCTCGTCGGGATCGTCGTCCTGATCATCGGCGGCCTGTTGTGCTCGCGGGCATCCCGCGCAGCGTCGGCCGAGGGTGCGGCCGCTGCCGCCGGGCCCGGAGTCCCGCCGCCGGCCGGGCCCGCCACTCCGCCGCCCGCCGAGGAGAACCCGGCCGAGGAGCCGGCGCCGGAACCCTCGCCCGCCCAAGAGCCGGTGACCGAAGAGCCCGAAGGGGAAGAGACCGAAGACGAGGGCGCCGGGGGCGAAGAGGAGAAAAAGGAGGAGTAGCCGCGCCCGGCCCTCACCGCGGAGCACGCCGAGCGAACACGGCGTGATCGGTGCGCCGCCTGCGGCAGGCCGCGCGACGGTTCATGCCCGCGATGGGCGGAGGCGACGAACGGAACGGCCCGCTCGTCCGGGGACACGATCCGGAGCCGCTTCCGCGAGAGCGGAAGGGGGTCCGTACGTGTCGCCCCGATGCCCGCTCACCGCAGGGAAGGCGGCGATCGCAGAGGAGCTCTTGCGGATCCAGAGGCAGTCCCGGGGCGGTCATCGTTGCCCAAGCCCGTTTCCCTCCCCGAGGGGTAGCGGTTCAGCGACATGATCGGAGCGGCGGGA
>JAWODX010000609.1:0-9180 GCA_046483085.1 Planctomycetota bacterium | reverse complement strand
GAGCAGGCCCGTCAGGACAAGCCACAGGCGCAGGAGGGAATGTCTTCTTCTTGTCATGGGTATGTACTCTACAGGCCGGGAGATGGGTCGCATAGACGGATGCCGCCGCGACCCAACCAAATTGAATTATAATGGGTCCCCCACGGGAAATCAACCGGGTGCTTTCGACTCAGGGGGTGCGTGAACGGATTATGCTTATCGCCCTGGCGCAGGGCGGTAGCGCCGCTTCGTCCGAGTCCGGATGGGGGTCTCTATCGGATTCGCCCTCTGCCGACAGGTTGGGGTAACGCGGGGGTGCGTGTGGCCCGCGACCCGAGCGGGCCGGCGCCGGACGCGAACGGTCTCATTGAGGCAAGGCGGGGCTCGAGGGCAAGTGTCCGTCTGACCGGTCAGACGGACACTTCTCCCCGGCGACCCCGATCCACGCCGTACGATCCCGCGCACTTGGCCTGTGAGGCGTGCTCACCGACGCGTCGCAACCACCACCCCCACCCCCGGGACAGAGGCGGCCGAACCTCCACGCCGGCGAGACGATACACCCTTGCCACGAACCCGGCCGCGCTCTCGGCCAAACCATAATCCCTTGACGCACCCACTCACCTGCCCCAGTCGATCTCGCTCACGTCCGGGCGCATGACGGCGACGCCGCGGGCGGCCTTGCCCATGTTGACGAAGACGCCGTACTTCGCCGAGTAGACCATCTGGCCGTAGGGGCCGGCGAAACGCATCCGCGCCTCGTCGCGTTTCATCGCGAGCGGCTTCCACGTGTTGTGCTCGAACGAGTAGATGTATTGCGACTCCCGCGTGACCGCCATCACGGCGTTCTGGTCGGGGATCGTCTCCACGGTGGTCACCTGGACGCCCGGCTGCTCCGCCGGCTTCAAGTTGATGAACTTGTTGGTCTCGATGTCGTAGACCCAGGTCCGCTCGCGGGCGGGTTTCTTGGTCTTGCGGTCGATCCGGATTTCGAAGAAGAAGATCTGGTTTCGCCCGGGCAGGAAGCAGAACGGGCGGTATTCGAGCACGGGCTCGGGCAGCGGCTCCGGGATCTTCTTGACGGTCAGCTCGTTGGTGTAGATGTCGAGCGAGCTGAAGTACGCCTCGCCGGGGAAGAACCGGCCGTCGTACGGCTCGAGCGCCCCGCCGAACCCCAGCACCCGGCCGTCGGGCGCCGCGACATGCGTCGCGCCGAAGACGCCGATCTTCGGGTCGCTTTTCGTCACCTTGACCCGGACCTGCCGCCAGACGCCGCCGCGGTCGACGTCGTAGAACCAGCAGTACCGCGGGCCGGGCTTGTGGGCGGATTTCGCGCCCCAGCGGCGGCTGACTGCGCCGCTGCTCACGTACATCCGGCCGTCGATTGCCACGTAGCTGTTCCGCATGTGGTGCGCGTGGTGGCCGCCGAGATAGCCCATCCAGACCCCGCCCCAGCCGGTCGTCGGCACCCAGTCGTTGTGGCTGCCGACGTGGAAGCTCCAGCGGCCGGCGCCGGGCTGGAAGATTGCGACGTCGTTCACCTGGTACGTCGAGTGCCCGCCGCCGTAGTAGTACACGTCACCGCGGAGCCGGTCGCAGGCCGAGGTGCCCCAGTCGCGGGTGTCGGCGTCCCGCGGCGGCCGCACGTGCACCCACTTGTTGGCGGGCAGGGCTTTCAGCTTCGCCGTCATCTTCTTGTCGTCGGGCGGGATGGTGTGCGGCTTGATCGGCGGCTCCGGCTTGTACTCCGGCGCCGGCTTCGGCGTCAGCTTGTCGGCGTCGAGTTTGAACAGCCGCACCTCGTGCCCGTCGATGCACTGCTTCCACTGGTAGCGGTCCGACTGGATCAGGACGATGAGCCGGTGCTTCGGGTCGTAGCACACGGTGTACCAGTTCGCAACGCGCCCCTCCCACGGCGCGGTGTGGAGCAGCTTCCACTCGGCCTCCGCCACGTCGAGCCCCCAGATGCGGGCGACGCGGTCCTTGCCGCGGGCATACGTCCCCGGCCGTGACACGTGGATGATGAGACCGGAGTGCGGGTCGTAGAAGACGTACGTGTTCCGGCCGCTGCGGGGCGGCCGGCGCTTGCAGCCGAGCGGCCGCCACTTGCGCGGCTTGCAGTCATAGATCCAGGTGTCGTTCCGGCCGGGCGGCGTCGGGTTCCGGCCGCGGCGGCGGAGATCGGTCCGCACAATGCCGTCGTGTCCGCCGAACATCACCAGGCATTCGTTCTTCGCATCATAGACGAGCGGCGTCGCGCAGCGGGGCGGCGGCTCAATCGCCATCCACGCCAACTGCGATTCGAGGCTCCGCAGCAATTGAGCGCCAAGCTGAAGCGACTCGCCAAGCGTCCCCGCGGATAGCGCTTTGCCGAAGCGTATCCGCGGGTTCAGAATCTCATCCGCCATCGGCTTGGCGCTACAGCTTGGATCTACCGCGGTCGCCGCGTCATACACGCTCTTGATGCTCTTCAGGATGCCGGGCGCGTCTATGGCTTGTCTGCGGGCCCGCGCCACATAGATGTGGTCGAGGGCCAGGCTCAGGTCGCGCATCGCCGTCAGCACAACCTTGCGGACCTCCCGCGCCTCCCTGGGCGGACTGGAGACCTTGCGCGTGCCGAACGTCTCGCCCACCCGCCGCCACGTGTTGTCGTCGGGGCTGCAGCGGAACGTGCCCCAGTGAGCGCTGATCCGCCCGTCGACGTCGCGCCGGTCGGTGTTCATCGCCTTCCAGTGCGGGAAGAGGACGATCTCGTCGTTGATCGGATCGTAGCCGGTCCCGACGCCGAAGACGGGCGGCCCCCCGGGATACTCCTTCCCGCCGATGACCGTCTTCGCCTTCAGGTCCGTCCATTTCTTCGTCGCGGGGTCGTACGCGACCATCAGCCCCGGCAGGGTCACGACGATCTGCTTCCGCTTCGGGTCGTAGCAGGCGCCGTGCACGACCGCCGACGGCGTCGGCGTGCCGTTCGAGAGCATCGCCGCCCGACCGCCGGTCCACGCCCCGCCCTTCTTGCGCTCCTCCTTCGTCGGCGGGTCCACCTTGGAATCCGGCACCCACCGCGCGGTCTCCGCGTCGAACGCCCGCACGTCGTACCGTTCGGGCATGCCCTTGCGAAGGACCTTCCCCCACAGGAGGAGCTGCCCGCGCCCGGGCGCGTAGACCAGCGGCGCTGCCCTCGGTCGTGTCGTCGACACTCGCTGGAGCTGCCCGCGCCCGGGCGCGTAGACCAGCATGCCCCGGATGGGCGCCGCCTCCTTGCGGGTCAGCGTCGTCCACTGGTTCGCCGGAAGCCTGTCGAGGTCGAACGGCTCCGGGTCGGCGCCGCGCCCGATCGAAGCCGCCGCGATCAGCAATACAGACAGCAGACCGATCCGTCGCATGTCATTCCTCCCATTTCACTTCGCTGAGGTCCGGCCGCATCACGGCCAGGTTGCCGGGCACGTTCACGAGCACGCCGTACTTCTTCACGTACGCGAGCTGGCCGTACGGGCCTGCGAGGTACGTCTTGTCGCCCTTGTACGGCAGCGGCGCCCACGCGTTGCGCTCGAACGAATAGACCCACTGCTTGCCGTGCACCGTGGCGAAGATCGCGTCGTGCCCGTCCAGGTAGACGACGATCTCGCAGCGGCCGGCGGGGATGTTCTTCGCCTTCAGGTCCGTGAAGCGGTTCGCCTCGATGTCATAGATCCAGCAGTGCGGGTCGGGCTCGACGTCCTTCTTCCGGGGCCGATGCCACTGGAAGTAGAAGATCTTCCCCCGGTCGGGCAGGAGGCACCACGGGCGGCTCTCGCCGACGCGGCTCGGCCACGGCTTCGGCACGGTCCGCACCGTCAGCTTGTTCTCGTAGATGTCGTACGATGAGAAGTTGACCTTGCGGACCGTCCGGCCGTACTTGCGGCCCACCATGATGTTGAAGCTGACGAGCTTGCCGGCGGGGTCGGCCATGTGGGGCGCGCCGTAGCTCGACGGGTAGCGGAGTTCCTTCGCGCCGTCGGCGATGTCCATCTCAGCCGGTTTCATCCGCCAGAGCCCGCCGCGATCGACGTCGTAGAACCAGGCCCGGCCGCGTGCGAACGCGCGGCCGGTGCCCCGCTTTCGCAGCCCGCCGCCGCCGACCTTGCAGTACAGCCGCCCGTCGATGAGCTGGTACTGGTTGCGCTGGTGGTGCGCCCACATCCCGCCGCGGAAGCCGACGTACGCCCCGCCCCAGCCGGTCGGCGGAATGAAGTCGTTGTGGTCGCCCGCCGCGAACGACCACTCGTTCGCCCCCGGCTGGTAGAGGGCGACGTCGTTGACCTGGTACGTGCTGTGCCCGCCTCCGAAGAAGGCGATCCACCCCCGCGCCGGATCCTGCCCGATGTTGCCCCAGTCGCGCCGCAGCCGGTGCACGCCCGCGCCTTTCCAGGTGTTCGCCGGCAGGGCCTTCAACGTGGCGATCCACGTCGGGTCGTTCGGCGGAACGGTCTGCGGCTTCTCGGGCGGCTCGGGCTCCCACGTCGGCGCGGGCGACGAGGGCAGCGACGCCACGTCGAGCTTCATCACCCACGTGTGCTGCGTGACGACCTTCCCCGTCCGGAGGTTCTGGGCCATCACCAGCAGCTTGTGCTTCGGGTCGAACGCGACGTTCCAGAGCGGCGTGCGCGAGGCGTAACAGCGCCGGACCGTCAGCGGTCCGGGCCACTCGACTTCCATGCGCTTGGACCACCGGCCTTTCTCCAGGTCGAGCGTCCACAGCCAGAACCGGGCGGGGACTTTCGTGCGGCGGTTCGCCTCCGTCCACTGCACGAGCACGATCTGCTCGGAGGCCGGGTCGTAGAAGAGCTTGGGCCAGACGTTCTCCGGCGGCCGGCGGGTCAGCTCGAGCGGCTTCCACTCGCGCGTCCGACAGTCGTACAGCCACGTGTCATTGAGTCGACCGGGATGTCCGCCGAGGTGGTGCGGCGGATGCAGGTCGACGCGGACGCGGCCGCTGTAGCCCCCGAACATCACGATCGCCTTCTTCCCCGGATGATAGACCATGGGCGTGGCGGCCCGGGCCGGCGGCTCGACGCGGAGCGGGCCGTCGAGCAGGTCGTCGAGTGCCCACAACGCATCCCGGCCGGCGGCGAGCGCGTTGTCCGCGTTTCCGGCCTTCGCCGCTTGCGCCGCTTTCTGGAGCGCGCTCTTCGCCGACGTCGCGAGTTCCCGGATGCGTTCCGCGTTCGCCTCCTCAGCGGACGTGAGCTTGTCCGTGCCACCGGCTGCCTTCTGCAATGCCTTGGCGTGCGGATCGCTGACCGTGCCGCGCCGTCGAGCGACATAGACCGCGTCGAGCGCGTCGCTCGCCCGAGCCAGCACATTGAGCACCGCCTTCCGCTGCGCCTGGACCCCGTCCGCCCCGAAGGTGCCCCCGACGCGCCGCCACGTCAGGTCGCTGAAATCGAGGCGCAAGGTGCCGTGGTGATTGGCGACGCGCCCGTCGACGTCCATCCGCTCGATGTTCAGCTCGCTCTTCGGGCCGCCGTAGTGCGGGAACATCACCACCTCGTCGTTGACCGGGTCGTAACACATCCCGACCCCGCCGAAGTACGGCGGCCCGTCGCGGCTCGTCCCGTGCATCGAGGTCTTGGTCTTGAGCGGTTCCCACGTCCGGGCGGCCGGATCGTACGTCCAGTTGGGCGTCATCAGCCGCTTGCGCTTCGAGTCGTAGATGAGCGAATTGACGTGGCTGGACATCCCCGGCCGGCCGGACGCGGCGGCCGCCTTCGCGTTCTTGTCCGAGGGATAGTCGCTCTCCCACCGGCCGGTCTCGGCGTTGAACGCCCGGACGTCGTTCGCGAACTGGTTCGGCACGCGATAGATCCGGCGGACGGTCCCCCAGTGCAGGATCTGCCCGCGGGAGGGGACGTAGGCCGGCTGCCCGTACTCGTAGCCGCGAAGGTCCTCCTGGGCCGGCAGCCGCGTCCACTCGTTCGCCGGCAGTTCGTCGAGATCGAAAGGAGCGGCGTCTCCGGCATAGGCCGTCGATGCAAGAGCGATCGCGGCTGTGAACACCAAGCTGATCGGTCGCATTGCTAATCCTCCCGGTCGAGCACCCTCACGTCGGGTCGCATCACGCTCACCTGTTTCGGCACGTTGACCAGCACCCCGTACTTCGCGACGTAGCCGCACCAGCCCGTTCCGTCCACCGAACATCACGATCGCCTTCTTCCCGGGATGGTAGACCATCGCGGTCGCGCAGCGGGTCGACGGCGAAGTCCTCCCGCAGGAGCTTGTCCAGATTGCGGAGCGCCTGCGAGCCAGTCCGGACAACTGCGAGCATCCGCCCCGCCCACGTCCACGGATTATAGCTTTGCCTGCGGCGCGTGTGAAGGGGGGCGGCTTCCGCAGGCGAAACAGGCAAGCCAGGCGCCGCATGGGCATGCGGCCCGGAGCTCGCGTTTTTCGTGCACACTGTGGCCGGGGCGCCCTTGCGCAGTTGCGTCCCGCCGGATAGACTTCAGCCAGATGGCCGCCGGCCTCGGCTGCGGCGTGCAACGCGTTCCCAACAGGACAGGGAGACACGATGGGCGGGTTCTTTGGCGTCATTTCTGATTCGGATTGTGTGAGCGATCTGTTTTACGGGACGGACTATCACTCGCACCTGGGTACGATGCGCGGTGGGCTGGCCGTCGAGGCCGACGGCGGCATGACCCGGGTCATCCACGATATCACGAACGCCCAGTTCCGTTCGAAGTTCGAGGAGGACCTCCCGGGGATCGCCGGCAACCACGGCATCGGGGTGATCAGCGACTACGAGGACCAGCCGCTCCTGATTGGTTCCCACCTCGGCCAGTATGCGATCGTGACCGTGGGCGCGGTCCGCAATGCAGCGGAGCTGGTCCGGGAGGCGTTCGCGAAACGCCGCACCCACTTCTCGGAGATGAGCGGGGCCGAGATCAATCCGACGGAGCTGGTCACCTCGCTCATCGACCGGGAGAGCACGTTCGCCGACGGCATCGAGGCGGCGCAGCAGGCGGTCGAGGGCTCCTGCTCGATCCTGCTGCTCACCGAGGAGGGGATCTACGCGGCCCGCGACCGGCTGGGCCGTACGCCGGTGGTGACGGCGAAGAAAGACGGTGCCCGGGCGGTGACGCTGGAGACCTGCGCTCTCGCCAACCTCGAGTACGAGATCGACCACTGGCTCGGGCCGGGCGAGATCGTGCGCATCACCCAGGACGGCGTCGAGCAGCTCCGCCCGCCCGGCGACCGCCTGCAGATCTGCGGGTTCCTCTGGGTCTACTACGGCTACCCGGCGTCGAGCTACGAGGGCATCAACGTGGAGGTCGTGCGGAACCGGTGCGGCGCCGCGCTGGCCCGGAACGACGACGTCGAGGTCGACCTGGTCGCCGGCATCCCCGACTCGGGGACGGCCCACGCCCTGGGCTACGCGAACGAGGCGAAGCTGCCGTTCCGCCGGCCGTTCGTCAAGTACACCCCGACCTGGCCGCGGAGCTTCATGCCGCACGACCAGCGGGTCCGCGAGCTGGTCGCCCGGATGAAGCTCATCCCGATCGCCGACCTGATCGAGGGGAAGCGGCTGCTCTTCTGCGAGGACTCGATCGTGCGGGGGACGCAGCTCAAGGACACGATTGAGCGGCTGTACGAGGCGGGGGCGAAGGAGGTCCACATGCGGCCGGCCTGCCCCCCGCTCGTCCACGGCTGCAAGTTCCTCAACTTCTCCCGCTCGCGCTCCGAGCTCGAACTCGCCGGCCGCCGCGCCATCCACCAGATCGAGGGCGACGCGACCGCCGTCCCGCCCGAGTACACCGACCCGGGCTCCGACGCGTACGCCGAGATGCTGGACAAGATCCGCGAGCGGCTGAACCTGACGACGCTGCGGTACCAGCGGCTGCCCGACCTCGTCGACGCGATCGGCCTGCCGAAGGAGAAGCTCTGCACTTACTGCTGGGACGGGGTGGAGTGAGAACGGCAGTGGGAAGTCATAAGTGACAAGTGATAAGTCATAAGTCATAAGTGGGAAGTGAGAAGCGATAAGTGATAAGTGATAAGTGATAAGTAGTGTCACACATCCCCAGTAGGTGGGAGCTCCCCCCTATGACTCAGAGGCTATCTCAATAGTCCGTCGGGCAGGCATTCTTGCCTGCCGGATGGCGGACAGGGGTGTCCGCCCCACCTTTTGAGACAATTTCCAACTATGTGCGACACAAGACAGGTTGCATTCCGGCCCTCGTCACGCGGACATCCTCGCCGCGTGTCACGAGGGCGTCGCGCCCTTGTTCTGCATGGGGGCGGTCGACGCGGCCAGGATGGCCGCGAGACCGCGGGCAAGATGCCCGCGACACACACAGGCCCGCGCGAACAACATAGTGTCGAGCATACTAGCGCTTATCACTTCTGCCTTATGACTTATCACTTATCACTTATCACTTCTGACTTATCACTTATCACTTCTGACTTCTGACTTATCACTTCTGACTTATCACTTATCACTTCGGACTTGTCACTTGTCTCGTAGCTTCTGACCGGTCACTGCCGCTCGAAGTGCTCGACCACGTCGCGGATGATCTGGTCGACGTCGCGCGTCACTTCGAACCCGACGAGGTCTTTCACCCGCGAGACGTCCGGCTGGCGCGAGCGCATGTCCTCGAACCCCTCCTCGTAGGCCTCTTCGTACGGCACGTGGATGATGTCCGACGAGCTGTCGGTGATCGCCTTGACCTTCTCGGCGAGGTGGTTGATCGTGATGCCCTCGTCGCTGCCGATGTTGAAGATGCGGCCCTCGGCCTTCGGCTCGAACATCAGCCGCGAGACCGCGGCGACCACGTCACTCACGTGGCAGAAGCACCGCGTCTGCTCGCCGTCGCCGTAGACGGTGATCGGCTCGCCGGCCCGCGCCTGCTGGACGAACCGGGGGACGACCATCCCGTACTGCCCGGTCTGGCGCGGGCCGACCGTGTTGAAGAATCGCCCGATGACGACCGGCAGCCCGCGCTCGCGGTGATAGGCGAGTGCGAGGAACTCGTCGATCGCCTTCGAGCAGGCATAGCACCACCGGCTGTGCGTCGTCGGCCCGAGCACCATGTCGCTGTCCTCGGCGAACGGGACCGCGTCGTTCTTTCCGTAGACCTCCGACGACGACGCGATGAACAGCCGGGCGCCGTACCGGGCCGCGACCTTGAGCGCGACCTCCGTGCCCAGGATGTTCGTCTCGATGGTGCG
>JAWODX010000624.1:0-5428 GCA_046483085.1 Planctomycetota bacterium | reverse complement strand
AACCTACCGAAACAAAATTTATCCCCAAACTTATTTAGGCCCCTGGAACATCAGCTGCTTGATGTTGTCGAGCAGTTGGATGGTCGCCGCCCGGCCCATCTCGTCGTGGCAGTCGGCGATCAGCCGGTTCACCGCCTTCTTGTCGACGGTCAGGTTGTAGAAGCGGCTGCCGATCCCGGCGATGTCGTTGAACTTGACGCGGCCGGGGGTGGTGCGGACGCGGAACGGGGGCTTGAGTTTCCGCTCGCCGTTCTTGTCGATGATCCGGGTGCCCTGGGGGAGTCGGACGAGGATCGGCTGCTGCAGGTCGACGCGGCCCTCGTCGAGGGCGAGCAGGGCCTCGGTCGGGTCGCTGAAGGCCTTGAGGCGGCGCCCGTCGCCGCGCGGCTCCTCCTCGGTCTCGGCGGTGAGGTAATACATGCCCAGGACCATGTCGAGCGAGGGGCGGATGATGGGGAGCCCGTCGGCGGGGGAGAAGATGTTGTTGGTGGACATCATGAGGATGCTCGCCTCGGCCATGGCCTCGACGGAGAGCGGGAGGTGGACGGCCATCTGGTCGCCGTCGAAGTCGGCGTTGTACGCCTCGCACACCAGCGGGTGGATCTTGATGGCGTTGCCTTCGACGAGGACCGGTTCGAACGCCTGGATGCCCATGCGGTGGAGGGTGGGCGCCCGGTTGAGGAGGACGGGGTGCTCGTGGATGACCTCGTCGAGGATGTCCCAGACCTCCTCGTCCTTGCGTTCGAGCATTTTCTTGGCGGACTTGATCGTGTCGACGTACCCCAGCTCCTTGAGCCGGCGGATGATGAACGGCTGGAAGAGCTCGAGGGCGATTTTCTTGGGCAGGCCGCACTGGTGGAGCTGGAGCTCGGGGCCGACGACGATGACCGAGCGGGCGGAGTAGTCGACCCGCTTGCCGAGCAGGTTCTCGCGGAACCGGCCCTGCTTGCCCTTGATCATGCTGGTGAGCGACTTGAGCGGCCGGCGCGAGCTGCCGAGGACCGGGCGCTTCGTCCGGTCGTTGTCAAAGAGCGAGTCGACCGCCTGCTGGAGCATCCGCTTCTCGTTGCGGATGATCACCTCCGGCGCGTGCAGGTCCATCAGCTTCTTCAGCCGGTTGTTCCGGTTGATCACCCGCCGGTAGAGGTCGTTCAGGTCGCTGGTGGCGAAGTTGCCCGATTCGAGGAGGACGAGCGGCCGGAGGTCGGGCGGGATGACCGGGATGACGTCCATGACCATCCACTCGGGTTTGTTGGGGCTGTCCTTGATGGCCTCGACGAGCTTGAGCTGCTTGACGATCTTCTTCTTGCGCTGCTTGGAGCCCGACTCGATCAGCTCTTCGCGCAGCTCGGTGGCGAGCTGTTCGAGGTCGAGCCGCTTGAGCAGCTCGCGGATCGCCTCGGCGCCCATGTCGGCGACGAATGCGTCGCCGTAGGTCTCCTTGAGTCGGCGATACTTGTCCTCGCTGATGAGATCCTTCTCCTCGACCCCCTCGGCCTCGGCGGGGCCCGGGTCGATGACCACGTACTCCTGGAAGTAGATGACCTTGGCCAGGTCGGAGGTCTTCATGGGGAGGAGGTTGCCGAGCCGGCTGGGCATGGCCTTGAAGTACCAGATGTGGACGACGGGGGCGGCGAGGTTGATGTGGCCCATGCGCTTGCGCCGCTCGCGGCTGTGGGTGACCTTCACCCCGCACCGGTCGCAGATGATGCCCCGGTGCTTCATGCCCTTGTACTTGCCGCAGAAGCACTCCCAGTCCCGCTCCGGCCCGAAGATGCGCTCGCAGAACAGGCCGTCCTTCTCGGCCCGGTACGTGCGGTAGTTGATGGTCTCGGGCTTCTTGACCTCGCCGTAGGACCAGGAGCGGATGTCTTCGGGGGACGCGAGCTGGACGGTGACCGAGGAGAATTCGTCCGCCCGGTCTTCGATGTCCTGTGCCATCGCTTCAGCCATGGGGGACCTCCTGCCTTATTCTTCGTCTTCCTTTCGAGGGGGGAGTTGCGGCTTCGATCGCTCGAGCTTGATGTTCAGGCCCAGGCCCTTGATCTCGTTGACGAGCACGTCGAACGAGATCGGGGTGCCGGCGCGGAGGGTGTTCTCGCCCTTGACCATCGCCTCGTAGATGCGGGTGCGGCCCTCGACGTCGTCGGACTTGACGGTCAGGAGCTCCTGGAGGATGTTCGCGGCGCCGTACGCTTCGAGCGCCCAGACCTCCATTTCGCCGAACCGCTGTCCGCCGGACCGCGCCTTCCCGCCCAGCGGCTGCTGGGTGATGAGCGAGTAGGGCCCGGTGGCCCGGGCGTGGACCTTGTCGTCGACGAGGTGTTCGAGCTTGAGCATGTAGATGTATCCGACGGTGACGGCCTGGTCGAACGGCTGGCCGGTGCGCCCGTCGTAGAGCCGGGCTTTCCCGTTGTCGGGCAGCCCGGCCTCGTGGAGTGCCCGGCGGATTTCGTCCTCGGAGGCGCCGTCGAAGACCGGGGTGACGGCGCGGTAGCCGAGGGTCTTGGCGGCCCAGCCGAGGTGGGTTTCGAGGATCTGGCCGATGTTCATGCGGGACGGCACGCCCAGCGGGTTGAGCAGGATCTCCAGCGGGGTGCCGTCTTCGAGGAACGGCATGTCTTCCTCGGGCAGGATCTTGGCGATGACGCCCTTGTTGCCGTGCCGGCCGGCCATCTTGTCGCCCACCGAGAGCCGCCGCTTCGCGGCCACGTAGACCTTGACCATCTCCAGGACGCCCGGCGGGAGCTCGTCCCCCCGCTTGATCTGGCTGATCTTGCGGTCCTTCTCGTCCTTCAGCGCGTCGATCCGCTCCTGGAACGCGTCCCACGTCCGCCGCGCGTTCGGGTTGATCTTCGTCCCCTTGCGCGGCCCGCCCGACGTGACCACGTGGATCCGGTCGGCGTCGAGGTCGTCCTCCAGCTCGAGCAGCTCGGAGGTCGAGAGGTCGTCGAGGTTGGTCAGCCGCTGGCGGGTGTCGGCGTCGATGAGCGTCCCCTTCGCCGCCTTCGAGACCTCCTCGATCATCTCCTTGAACCGCCGGGTGATCGCGTCGTCCATCTGCCTCCGGATGCGCTTGACCTGGGCGCGTTCCTTGGCCCGGTCCTCGCCCGAGAGCTGGGCCTTCCGCGAGAACTTCTGGGTGTCGATGACGATGCCCTCGACGCCGGAGGGGACTTCGAGCGACTCGTTCTTGACGTCCTCGCCGGCCCGGCCGAAGATCGCGTGCAGCAGCTTCTCCTCCGGGCTGAGCTCGGTCTTCGATTTCGGCGCGACCTTGCCCACCAGGATGTCGCCGGCCCGCACGTGCGTGCCCACCTGGATGACGCCCGAGTCGTCGAGGTTGCGCAGGGCGCGTTCGGGCACGTTGGGGATGTCGCGGGTGAACTCCTCGCGGCCGAGCTTCGTCTCGCGGACCTCCACCTCGTATTCGTCGATGTGGATCGAGGTGTACGCGTCGTCCTTGACCAGTTTCTCCGAGATGAGGATGGCGTCCTCGTAGTTGTACCCGTCGAAGGGAATGAATCCGACGAGCACGTTCTTGCCCAGCGCGAGCTGCCCGTCCTTGGTGGAGGCCCCGTCGGCGATGACCTGGCCGGCCTTGACCCGGTCGCCCTCGCGGACGATCGGCTTCTGGTTGAGGCACGTGCGGCTGCTCAGGCCGACGAACTTGCGCAGGTTGTAGATCCGGTTCCCGATCTGGATCTCGTCGGCGGTCACCCGCCGGACGACCCCCGCCTCCTCCGCCGTGACCACCATGCCCGAGTTGCGGGCGACGTATTCCTCCAGGCCGGTGGCCACCAGGGGCGGCTCCGTGGTGACCAGCGGGACCGCCTGCCGCTGCATGTTCGAGCCCATCAGGGCGCGGTTCGCGTCGTTGTGCTCGAGGAAGGGGATGAGGGCGGCGCTGATGCCGACCAACTGCTTGGGCGAGACGTCGATGTAGTCCACCTCGTCCTTGCTGACCACCATCGGTTCGGCGTGGTGCCGGGCCATCACCTCGTCGGGCAGGTTCCCGTCCGGGTCGGCCATGTCGGCCGGGGCGATCGTCGACTCGTCCTCCTCGTCCGCCCGCAGATAGACCGTGCGCTTCGTCGCCTTCCCGTTTTTGACCACCCGGTAGGGGGTGACCAGGAAGCCGTAGTCGTCGATCTCGGCGAAGATGGAGAGCGAGACGATCAGCCCGATGTTCGTCCCCTCGGGGGTCTCGATGGGGCAGATGCGGCCGTAGTGGCTGGTGTGGACGTCACGGACCTCGAAGCCGGCCCGCTTCCGGTTCAGCCCGCCGGGGCCCAGGGCGCTGAGCCGCCGCTCGTGCGTGAGCTGGGCCAGCGGGTTGATCTGGTCGACCACCTGCGACAGCTCGCTCCGGCCGAAGAAGTACTCGATGGCCGACGAGACGGTCCGCGGGTTGACGAGCGCCCGCGGGGTCAGGTCGCCGGGGTCTTTCATGCTCATGCGCTCCTGGGCGGTGCGCCGCAGCCGGAGCAGGCCCTTGCGGACCTGGTCGCCGGCCAGCTCTTCGATGGTCCGCACCCGCCGGTTGCCCAGGTGGTCGATGTCGTCGATCCCCGAGATGACCGTCGGCCCCTGTGTCGAGGCGGCGCCGGCGCGGAGCCCGATGAGGTACTTGAACGCGTTGACCAGGTCGTCGGGGCGGAGGGTCATCTCGTCCTCGCTGACGTCCTGGTCGAACTTGCGGTTGAGGCGGAACCGGCCGACGCGGCCCAGGCGGTAGCGGTTGGCGTCGAAGAACCGGTCGTGGAAGAGCTGTTTCGCCCGCTTGAGCTGGAACGGGTTCCCCGGCCGGAGCCGCTTGTAGATGCGCTCGAGCGCTTCCTTATAGGTGTGCGCGCGGTCCTCGGCGATCGTGTTCAGGATCAGCGGATCTTCGACCTCGTCGATGACCTCGATCTTCTCGAGGTTGGAGGCCTCGATGAACTCGACGGCCGGCTCGTCGATCGTCCCGCCCGACTCCACGATGATCTCGCCCGTCCCCGCGTTCACCAGCGCCCCCACGGCCACCGCGCCGAGCAGCTTCTTGTAGTCGGGCTTGCTCTTCAGCTTCACCACCTTGGTGTCGTAGAAGAGCCGCAGCAGGTCCTCGGTGGTGCCGTATTTTTCGTCCATGGCGCGGAGGAGGGTGGTGGCGGCGAACTTCCCGCTCTGGTCGATCTTGACGCTGAGGACGTCTTTGCGGGAGATGGAGAGCTCGATCCAGCTCCCCCGCTCGGGGATGATGCGAGCGGAGTGGAGCTTCTTGCCGCTGGAGTGGGTGGAGACCTCGAAGTCGACGCCGGGCGACCGGTGGAGCTGGCTGACGAGGACGCGCTCGGCGCCGTTCACGATGAACTCGCCGCCGCCCATCATGATGGGGAGGTCGCCGATGTAGACGGACTCCTCGATGGTCTCGGGCCCGACGAGGCGG
>JAWODX010000579.1:0-6725 GCA_046483085.1 Planctomycetota bacterium | reverse complement strand
CGATCGGAAACGGCTCGGCGACCACGATATCGCTCACGAAGGGGTGAATTTGGTTGAGCGCGAGTGCGACGGCGATCCCTGCAACGTCTGGGGCAAGTTCTGCGGCTGCCACAACTACGGCACCGGGCTGATCGACGTCTGGCTCCTGACCGGCGACCGGAGCTACCGAGACGCCGGCGTCGAGTACGGCTACGAACACGCCCGGACCGCCAAGGTCTGGGGCGGGTTCGGCCACCGCGGCTGGGGCCGCAAGATGGCATCCGTGCTCGCCACCTACAAGGTCACGCGCGACCCGAAGCTCAAGGCGTGGCTCATCGAGAACTGCCGCCCGCCCGTGCCCGACAAGGCGCTGCGCGAGGACGGCCGATGCCTCATCATGGGCCGGGGCCCGGGCTCGTGGCAGGCCGGGCTCTGCGGGCACGCCATCTGGCACAACTGGGTCCTGCACCGGGACGAGTACAAGGGCGTGGCCCGCGACGACTACCGCGACCAGATCGTCGGGATCGCCCGCAACGTCGCCAGGTACTGGTGGTCCGACGAACTCCACGGCGGCCCGTACTACATCACCTTCCCGCCGATCAAGCCCGGCGACAAGGCGGCGACGGCGCCGACGTTCGGCGGCGGCGGCGGCGACTACACCCAGACCTGCGTCGACATGATGACCCGCGGATACCTGCTCACCGGCGACCCGGCGCTGCTCAAGTCTGCGAAGAAATTCTGGAACGCCGCCAACGGCGAGGAGAAGACCGTGCAGCGGGCCCGGCTCCAGACGATCCGCGGCATGGGCTCGAACACGTTCTGGTGCCGCCGGCTCGTCTCCCTGCTCGCCCACCCGCGGGCCGACCGCTCGCCGCCGAAGAAGATCACCGACCTGAAGGCCGAGGCGACCGGCGGCGGGGCGGTCAAGCTGTCCTGGACGGCGCCGAGCGATGACGACCGGGTAGCCGCTTACCAGGTCAAGCACGCTCCGCGGCCGATCGTCGCCTTCGACGACTACCGCGCCTGGCGCGACTACCGGAAGAAGTGGACCTGGTGGAGCGGGTACAACGTGGCGGGCGAGCCGCCGCCCGGCCGGCCCGGCGGCGCCGAGTCGATGACCGTGACCGACCTGCCGGCGGGCACGTACCACTTCGCGATCCGTTCGCGCGACGCCGCGCCCAACGAGAGCCCCATCTCGAACGTCGTGAAGGTCGACGTCAGGTAGGCGCCCAGGCGCGAGCAGCGGCTGAGATCACTGCATCCGGCCTGACCGACGCCGTGGTCCCGTCGCCGCCGCGGACGACCGTCACGTGTTCGCCGCGCGGTGCCCAGACCGCGGGGTCGGTCGGCCCGAAGACGGCGACGGTCCGCACGCCGAGCGCCGCCGCCAGGTGCGTCACCCCCGAATCACAGCCCACGTACATCGCCGCGTCCGCCAGCAGGCCGGCGACCGCCGTGACCGGCCGGCCGGCCGCGACCGTCACATGCTCCGAAGGCCCGCCCCCTGCCTGCACGCCGGCCACGGCCTCGCGGTCCGCCGGGCCGCACGTGAGGACGACCGGCGTGGGCGTCAACCGCTCGATCACCTGCGCCCATCGCTCGGCCGGCCACCGCTTCTCTGCCCCGCCGCTCCCGACGTGAATCACCGCGTACCGCGTGGCCGGCCGCAGCGGCGCCGCCGCCTGCCGCCACTCGTCGACCGGGACGATCTCGGGCTGCCCCCGCGTCGGCGGGACGTCCAGCGGCCGGAGCGCCGTCAGCAGATGGTCGACGATGTGGCGGCCGCCGGGCGGGCGAGGATCGAGCACGCTCACTGCGTCGGCAATGGAGCCCAACCGTTCCCGCAGGCGGTTGTCCGGATCCGGGAGGAACGCGAGCACAGCTTCGTAGTGGGGCAGCCGGACCGGGCCGTCGCTGAACAGCGAGGTGAACGGCGCCGCGTCGTAGGAGAGGCAGCGGTCGGCGTCGGCTCCGCCGACGAGCAGCGCCAGGTACTCGGCCCGCCCGCCCACGTGGATCGCCGCGTCCGGCCACGCCGCCCGGAGTGAACCGAGGACGGGTTCGGTCACGACGGCGTCGCCCAGGGCCCCCGGCCGGAGTACGAGCACGCGGATGCCCGCCTGCCCGGTCGTCACACGTCCACCCCGAACAGCAGCCGGACGAGAAATCCGACGCCGAAGCTCACGAGGGCGACGCCCAGGCACAGGCCGGCCATCTCGGCGAATCGATGCCCGAACGGCGTGCCCCGGGCGACCGACACGTAGAACGTGAACGCGAGGATGATGAGGATGGCGTGCGCCAGCGACCAGGCCAGGGCGAGCAGCGGGACGGGGACCAGGAGGAACGGGAGGATCAGCAGGCTGACGGTCACCACGTACGCGCTGCCCGTATAGAGCGACGCGAGCCCGGCGCGTTTCTCTTGGTTCTGCTCCGCCCGGGTCGACAGGTATTCCGACGCCGCCATGGAGAGCGAGGCGGCGATCCCCGTGATCAGCCCGGTCATCGCGATCAATCGCCCGTCGCCCAGGGCCAGCGTCAGCCCGGCCAGCGCGCCGGTCAGCTCGACCAGCGCGTCGCTCAGGCCGAGCACGATCGAGCCGACGTAGCGCAGCCGCTGTTCGTCGATCATTTCGAGCAGTTCGTCCTCGTGGCGGCCCTCGTCGTCGGCGATGTCGGCCGCCCCGGCGAGCTGCTCCGCCAAGGCCGAGTAGTTCTGTTCCGCCCGCTCCTCGCCCCGCTCCATCAGCTTGACCGCGAAGGTCAGCCCGGCCAGCCGCGCCAGCCAGGTGTACTTGATCCGGTCCCACGACCGCGGCTCGACGTCCTCGCCGGTCTTTTCCTTCCAGAACTCGTAGTGCCGCCGCTCGTCTTCGGCGATCTCGTTCAGCACCGCGCGGTTCTGCTCGTCCTTCTCCCGCGCGGCCAGCGACCGATAGATCCCGTACTCCGTGATCTCGTTCTCCTGGGCGTGGAGCAACTGCTTTCGAAGGCTCTCATCCACGGTCGTCCTCCTGCCGGACCCGGCCTGTTCGGACACTATGCCCGTGACAGTCCCGATTGTCAACGGCCTGTCGGGGACGAATCGAGCCCTGCGGGTGGGCATTGGGTGTGTCAAGATATTATGGTTGCGTGTCGTGCCAAGGCGATTATGTCACCCCCTAACGCCGAAGCGAACATGTCACCCCCCCTCGGTCAAGAGTTCGACTATGATCTCCGTATTCCTTGCGGAGGTCGCAGATGGAGGTGACGCTGACAGGGGCTCAGGTACAGCGGTATCAGGTCATTCGTGCGGCGATCGACCGCCGGTTGACGAACCAGGAGGCAGCCAATGCCTTGGATCTGAGCATCCGCCAGGTCCAGCGGTTGAAACGCAGGGTGGAGGCGGCCGGGCCAACAGCGGATCAATGGTGTGACGCAGCCGTCTGGACCACGCCTTCAGGCCGGAGCAACACCCGTTCCCGAGGTCGGCGCGGCAGCGCGTCGGTTCAGACTACGCGTGCGGAGTCCGCCGGGCCTTCCCCGCCACCTCGGCGAGGACGCCCTCGAGGATGTCGGCGGCCCGGGCGGCCTCGTCTTCGCTGAGGGTGAGCGGCGGCTGCAGCCGGACCACGTTGGCGAGGACGCCCCCCACGCCGACCAGCAGGCCCTCCTCCAGGCATCGGGCCCGGACGGCCTTGGCCTCGTCGCTGGCCGGGGTCTTCTCGGCGTCCTTGACCAGCTCGATACCGATCATCAGCCCCTTCCCGCGCACGTCGCCGACGAGCGAGCAGTCCTCAGAGAACCGGGCCAGCCGGTCCATCAGGGCCTGGCCGCGCTCGGCGGCCTGGCCCGGCAGGTCCTCGTCGAGCATGACGTCGATGTTCGCCATCGCGGCCGCGCAGCTCACCGGGCTGCCGCCGAACGTCGACAGGTGGTCGCCGGGGGTGAACGCCTCGGCGATCTCGGCGGTCGCAATGAACGCGCTGACGGGGAACCCGTCGGCAATCCCCTTCGCCATGCACATGAGGTCGGGGTCGACGCCGTAGTGTTCGATGGCGAAGAGCACCCCCGTCCGGCCGAACCCGCTCTGGACCTCGTCGGCGATGAACAGGCCGCCGTCGTTGTGGACGATCTCGCTCGTGATCTTGAAGTATTCGGGCGGCGGTGGGATGATCCCGCCCTCGCCCATCAGCGGCTCGGCGATGAACGCCGCCACGTCGCCCGCCGTGTGGTACTTGAGCACCTGGTCGAGGTGCTCGGCACACGCCACGCCGCACTCGGGGTACTCGAGCCCGAACGGGCAGCGGTAGCAGTATGGCGCGGGGGTGAAGGCGACGCCGGGCATGTACGGGCCGGCGCCCTTCTTGCGGCCGCGGTTCCCGGTGATCGAGAGCGTCGCGTACGTGCGGCCGTGGAAGCTCATCGTGAGGGCGACGACCTCGCGGCGGCCGGTGTGCTGCTTCGCCAGCCGCATGGCGCCCTCGAGCGCCTCGGCGCCGCTGTTGCCGAAGAACGTCTTCTGGAGCGCGCCCGGGGTCACCTCGGCGAGCTTCTCGGCGAGCTCGGCGGCACGCGGGTTGTAGTAGACGTACGTGCAGCAGTGGACGAGCTTGTCCATCTGCTCCTTCGCCGCGGCCAGGATCTTCGGGTGCCCGTGCCCGGCGTTGCAGACGGCGATCCCGGCGAAGCAGTCGATGTACTCCTTCCCATCGGCGCCCTTGACCGTGCAGCCGTGGGCCTCGTCGACCACGACCGGCTGGAATCCCGCCACCATCGACGTGATCAGATACTCGTCATACAGCTTCTTCGCGTCCATCGTCCACCCTCCGTGGATAACAGAGTCATCGGTCAGCACCCACCTGTCATCGGTCGGTCCGCGTGAATCGGGCACCAGTATGTGGAATCGGCGACGCCGCGTCAACCGCATATGCTGTCGGGGCATTTGCCATGTCCCCTGGTGCGATCACAAATTGTAGCCGAGGTCCATGACCTCGGCCCTTCTCCGGCCTCATGGAGGCCGGCTACAATCACGCCAGCTTGATCACACTGGACATGGCAAATGCCTCCTGTCGGGTCGCTTCGTCTGCCGCACTGCTCCCCTTGCCATCCGGCGGCGAGGTCGGTATCGTGTCCGCGATGGATGCGCCCGACGGGGCTGGCTGCCGGGTCGTGCAGGGAGGCCAATTCGAGGAGAGGACGCGACGGTGGCGAACCTGAGGGAGTCGACGCGCCGCGTCCTGGCGACCTATGGGATCGGGACGGCGGACCGCATCCCGATCTCGTCGCCGATCCGATGGCGGCCGACCGATGACATCGACGAGAGCCGGCCGGACGACTGGCGGGGCGAGCCGGACGAGATCGAGGCGAAGGTACGCCGGGCGATCGACGAGGCCGGGACCGAGCGGACGTTCCTGTATCCCTCCGCCGGCCCGCACCAGCGCCACAGCGAGCGGTTCACCGCCAACGCCGGGCGATCGACGAGGCCGGGGTGAAGTACGGCACGCGGTGAGGGCGTGTACGGCCCGGCAGACCCCGTGTTCTTCGCCGGCGATTCTGGCGAGGGCGCACCGTCAGCGATCGCGCGAGCGGCGCCGCGTCCTTCTCCCGCGGAGCGCGTCCGAGAACTGCCGTGGAGACAGGATCCTGCACCGGCCGAACGTGCCGAGCGTCAGCAGGTCGTTGTCGCCGGTCACGATGCAGTCGGCCTCGCCGGCCCGGGCCAGGCCGAGCACGTGCAGGTCGTCGAGGTCGCGACACGCGGTGCTGTCGACTTCGGCGGGTTGGTCGACGGTGCTGCGCCGACGGAGGAACTCGATGATCTCGTCGGCCGTGTCGTCATCGAGCTTGATCTTGCCGCGCAGAGCCGTCCGGACCTCCTGGAGGATCCGGGCGCTGAGAATGATGTTGTGGGAACTGAGGCAGACTTCAAGCACCGCGTCGCAGAGGCCGCGAGTCGCGTACGCGGCGACGACGACGTTGGCGTCGAGCACGACTCTCAAGAGATCGCCTTGAACACGTCGTCGTCGGTGACAAAGCCCTGAGCTTCCGCGAGTGGCAGGACTTTCTCGCGCTGGGCGCGGAACTGCTCGACGGCCACGTATCGCCTCAGGGATTCGCGCACCAAGTCACTGACAGAGGTGTTCTGTTCGCGGCTGATCCTCTCGAGGCCCGCACGCAACTCGTCCGGCAATCGTACGGTAAGCGTCTTCATTGTAAGACAGTGTAACACGATGAGGGCCGGCTGTCAACCCGCTCGGCGTTCTGCGGGCCGCAACACGTCCCGGTCGATCCCGCGCTCCTTCCGCCAGGCGGGGTAGTCCTTCTCGAGCAGCGTCGCCGGGTAGTAGCCGTACCAGCTATAGCCGGTGCGGCGCTCGCGGCTGAGGTCGGTGTAGTCGCGGGTGATCTTGCCCGCCCGGGTGCAGAAGAAGGGCTCCTCGGTCTTCAGGTCGTAGTAGCGCGTCCAGATCGGCGGGGCGTCGGGGTCCTTGACCTCGACGCGGTCGAAGTCGCACCAGTGATGGTGGAACTTCACGGGTTTCGCCTCGACCTTCTTGACACGGAGCCCCTCGATCTTGACGCGGTCGAACCACGCGACGGCGGCCTGGATCGATCGGATCACTTGAGGCGGCGGGTCGCCGATGCTCATCAGGAAGCGGACGACGCCGACGCTCTCGGCGGTGACGATGGACGGCTTCTCGTAGCTGCGGGCGCCGACCGGCTCGAGCGTCTTGTGGCTGTGCTGCTGGCACCACGCGGTCAGCCGG
>JAWODX010000563.1:0-8328 GCA_046483085.1 Planctomycetota bacterium | reverse complement strand
GGAGGGCCGGCCGCGCGCGGGCGGGCCCCGGCCGTGCCGGTGGCGACGGTGGGAGGGCGGCTGTGGACACGGCGGTGCTGCGTTTCGTTTTCCACTACGGCGGCCTGCTGCTCCTCGGGATCGTCGTCCTGCACTTCATCTCGGTCGTGCTGGCGATCGTGAGCGAGCGGCGCGAGCCGTCCGCCACCGTTGCCTGGCTGATGACCGTCACCTTCCTCCCCGTCGTGGGCGTCATCCTGTATTACGCCCTGGCCCGGACGCGGTTCCGGCGCCAGTTCCGCAAGCGCGAAGAGAAGCTGGGGCAGGCCGAGGAGGCGCTCTCGTTCTACGTCCAGCAACAGGTGGCGGACTTTGACCGGGCGCTCGAGGGTCTGCGGCCGGAGGAGCAGGGCCTGATCCAGCTCGCGGCGAACAGCGCGGCGTCGCCGGGGGGCGGGGCGCCGTTCGTGGGCAACGCGGTCGAGCGATACGCCGACGGGGCGGCGAAGTTCGAGGCGCTGATGGCGGCGATCCGCTCCGCCCGGTCCCACATCCACCTGGAATACTACATCGTCCGGCCGGACGAGACGGGGACGGCGGTGCGCGATCTCCTGGTCGAGAAGGCGAAGGCGGGCGTCGAGGTCCGCTTTCTCTACGACGGGATCGGGTCGCTCGGGCTGCACCGGCGGGGGTTCTTCGGCGAGCTGGTCGAGGCCGGCGGGGAGGTCGAGGCCTTCCTCCCGCTCCGCATCTCCAAGATCCTCGAGCGGGTCAACTTCCGGAACCACCGGAAGATCGCCGTCATCGACGGGCGGGTGGGGTTCCTCGGCGGGATGAACATCGGCGACGAGTACGCCGGCCGGCGGCCCGAGTACGGCGGCTGGCGCGACTCTCACCTCCGCATCGAGGGCCCGGCGGTCGCCGAGCTGCAGCACGTGTTCCTCACCGACTGGCTCTTCACCACGAACCAGACGGTGGCGGACCCGCAGTACTTCCCGGACATCGAGGCGGCGGGCGACGAGCTCGTCCAGATCGTCGCCTCGGGCCCCGGCTGCCGCTGGCCCACCATCCAGCACCTCTTCTTCCAGGCGATCAACACCGCCGAACGCCAGGTGCTCATCGTCACCCCGTATTTCGTGCCCGACCGGTCGGTCCTCATGGCGCTCGAGTCGGCCGCCCTGCGCGGGCTCGACGTCCGCCTCCTGCTCCCCTCCCGGACCGATCACCGGATGGTCACCAGCGCCGCCCGGTCGTACTACGAGGAGCTGCTCGAGTCGGGGGTGCGCATCTTCGAGTACCAGACCGGCTACCTGCATTCGAAGACGATCAGCGTCGACGGCCGGTACGGCAGCGTGGGCTCGGCCAACATGGACGTCCGCTCGTTCACGCTGAACTTCGAGGCGTCGGCGTTCGTCTACAGCGCCCGGTTCGCCGAGGGTCTGCGTCGGCAATTCCTGGAGGACAGTGACCGGGCGGAGGAGATCGAGCTGGAGCGGTTCAGGGGGCGGCCGCGGATCAAGCGATTCGGGCAGTCGCTGGCCCAACTGCTCTCGCCGGTCCTGTGACCCCGGCGGGCCGGATGCATCCGTTCGCCATCGGCGGAAACGGCCGGTTCCCGCGCGCGGCTGCGGCCCGGTCGGTCGGGCCGAATCATCCGGGATTGGGGCCGGGAACCGCCGAGACTTTTTCCTGGAGTTTTGGGAACTTTCGCGCTAGATTTACGTTAGAGAGGTTGCGCGACGAGCGCGCCTGTCTGGCGAATTCTCAACGCTTCGAGAGGTGATCCCCGATGGAACAACTGACTCCTGGTGAGTGGGCGAGAGCTCAACTCAAGAGGGCGCCGTCGTTCGCGGTGGCCACGGTCGTCACCGCCGCGCTCCTCGTCGTCTGTGCCATGATCGAGTACGCGCCGGCCAGCGAAGCGCCGCCGGCCCTGCCGCCCGTCCGGGCGGACGTGGAGCAGGAAGAGCGGCAACAGATCGAAGAGATCGACCGGAACATCGACCCCGAACAGCCCGAGCTCGAGCCGATGGAGGACGTGCCGGAGGCCCCGGAGAACCAGACTCAGGTCGAGACGGAGATCGTCGAGGACCGGATCCCGGTGGAGGCCGAGTTCATCGAGGACGACACCACGGTCACCCAGCCGACCGACCCGATCCCCGAGTCGTTCAACAAGAGGCTGGCGGCGATCAGCATCGACTCGGGTTCCGGCGGGTTCCGCGGCCAGTTGGGCAAGATCCGCAGCAGCGCGGGGAAGCGGCAGGCGGCGCGCATGTTCGGCATGAAGCGGGGGACGGACAAGGCGATCATGGCCGGGCTGCGCTGGCTGAAGAAGGCGCAGAACAAGAAGACGGGCGGCTGGGACGCGCAGAAGTGGGGTGCGAACCATCGGAACCGCGACGCCGGCGTCTCCGGCCTCGCGCTGCTCGCGTTTCTCGGCTACGGCTGCACCGACGTCCCGCGCGGCCGGCTGGCCGAGTTCGCCCCGACCGTGGTCAAGGCCATCAACTACTTGATCGAGCAGCAGGAGGGCTCGCCGGGCGAGGGGAACGAGGGCTGGTTCGGCGAGCGGATGTACAGCCAGGGGATCTGCACGATGGCGCTGGCCGAGGCGTCGGAGCTGCTGCAGAACCGGATCCTCCGCAGCCGGGCCCGCCGCGCCGCCCAGGCCGGGCTGGACTACATCATCAGCAAGCAGCCCGAGCACGGCTCGTTCACCTACACCGGCCCGGGCCGCGTGAACCCCGGCGGCCGGTCGAGCTGCGACGTGTCCGTCACCGGGTTCCAGCTCCAGGCGTTCAAGGCGGCGCTCACCGCCAAGCTCGAGGTCCCCAAGGAGGCGATCGCCCGCTGCGAGAAATTCCTCTCCATCAACATGTGCAAGGACGGCTCGACCCTGTACCGCATCGACCCGCGCCGCTACGTCCAGCGCGGCAGCGGCAAGGTGAGCATGACCGCCGCGTCGCTCACCGGCCGGCTCTTCCTCGGCCACAGCCGACACGGCGACGACTGCAAGAGCCAGGCCGCCTTCCTCACCAAGGGCGACCGGCACGTCCAGGCGGCCAAGAAGGCCCACAACCTGTACACGATCTACTACATGAGCCTCGCCATGTTCAACATGGGCGGCCGGTACTGGAAAGAGTGGAACGACGCCTTCAACGACGCGCTGCGCGAGCGGCAGGTGAAGGAGGGCCCCGAAGCGGGGAGCTGGCCCACCGACTTCAACTACGGCCGGCACGGCGGCCGGGTCTACACCACTGCCATGGCCTGCATGGCCCTCGAAGTCTACTTCCGCTACCTGCCGACCTACAAGGCGCTCGGCAAGTTCTGATCCCCTCCGCGCCAGGACATTCCGGACGCGACCATCCCCTGCCTTCGCCGGCGCCCGCCGCCGGCTCTCGGCCAAATTGACGGTGTCGGCGGGCGCCGATATAATCCGCCGCGGCGGGCGGCCGCGCTCCCGTGGGCCGCGGCCCCAAACTTTCGCCTCCAGCGGATCGGTACTGACGTGCGGATCATCCTCGCCAAGACCGCCGGGTTCTGCATGGGCGTCAAGCGGGCCATGGAGAAGGTCCTCGCCATCGCCCGGCGCACCGGCGCACCGATCTACACGTACGGGCCGCTGATCCACAACCGCCAGGTCGTCGACATGCTGGAGCGGCGCGGGATCCGCGCCCGGGTGGACTTCGGCGAGGCGGAGGAGGGCACGGTCCTGCTCCGCGCGCACGGTGTCCCGCCCGGGGTCGTCGCCCGGCTCGAGGACGCCGGGCTCGCGGTGGAAGACGGCACCTGCCCCCACGTGCTGCGGAGCCAGCAATCGGTCGCCCGCCGGTCGGCCCAGGGCTACGACGTGATCATCGTGGGCGACCGCGACCACGACGAGGTGATCGGGCTCGCCGGGCACGCCGAGCGCGATTGCGACATCATCGCCACCGCCGAGGAGGCCGCCCGCGTCCCGCTCGGCGAACAGGTCCTGGTCGTCGCCCAGACCACGTTCAACCAGGAGCAGTTCGAAGAGATCGTCGGCGTGCTCCGGTCGCGCAAGCCGGACGTCGAGGTGGTGGAGAGCATCTGCGACGCCACGTCCGACCGGCAGGACGAGGCGCGGAGCCTGGCGCGCGAGGTCGACGCCATGGTCGTGGTCGGCGGGTACCACAGCGCGAACACGCGCCGGCTGGCCGAGATCGCCCGGGCGACGGGGACGCCCACGTTCCACGTCGAGGCGGCCGACGACCTGGACCTGGCCGAGCTGGGGAGATACGACACGGTGGGCGTCACCGCCGGCGCCTCCACGCCGAGCTGGATCACGTGGACCGTGATGGACCGGATCCGCGAGGCGCCCGGCCGGCGCTCGGTCGCCGGCCGCCTGTGGAAAGCCGGGATGTCGTTCCTCTTCGACGGCAACCTGTACATGGCGGCGGGCGCCGCCGCACTGACCTACGCGGCGACCAAGCTGCTCGGGCTCGACCTCGCCGATCCGTGGGCGCGGGCGAGCTTGATGATCGCCGCGTTCGCCTACATCTTCTCGGCCTACGTGCTGGCCCGGCGGGGCCAGCAAATGGCCGGAGGCACGGCCGTGACCCGCCGCGCCGCGTTCTACCGGGCGCACCCGCGCGGGATGGTCGTCGCCTGCGTGGTGTTCAGCGTGGTCTCCATCGCGGCCCTGGTCCCGTTCGGCTGGCTGGCGGTGGCGCTGATGGGGGTGTCGTACGCGATGTCGGCCGGGTACGGGCGGCTGATGTCGCCGCGGAGCGAGGGGCCGGCCCGGCGGCTGCGGAACGTCCCCGCCTCGAAGGACCTGGTCGCCGCCGCCGGCTGGACGGTCGTCGCCGTCCTGGTGCCGGTGGTTGCGGCGAACGGCGCTTCGCTGTATGCTGTGGTCCCGACCGCGGTGTTTGTGTTCGGCCTGGCGTTCATCCGGTCGGTGATGTTTGACTTCAGCGACGTGATGGCCGATCGCCTGCTCGGGCGCGAGACGCTGCCGGCGCTGATCGGCGTGCCGAGGGCGGGGCGGATGCTGGCGCTGATTGCGGGGCTGCTCGTGCTGGTGCTGGCCGGGGCGGCGTCGACGGGCGGGTTCGGCGGCCGGGCTCCGCTGGCCTGGTGGCTGCTGCTCTGCCCCGGCTACGTCCTGGTCTATCTGCTGGTGTTTCGCGATTGGGTGACGGCGTCGGAGCGGCGGTGCGGAGCTGTCGCCGACGGCGGGATGCTGCTCGCCGGCCTGATCGCGCTGGTCTATGCATTGGGTTGAGCCCGATGGACGAAGAGCTGAAAGGGAAGCTGGACGCGGTCAGGGAGGCCCTGGTCAACGTCAGGGACTCTCTTTGACGTGGCGTCCAACGAGGCGAAGGTCGCCGAGATCGAGGAGGAGATGGCCGAGCCGGACTTCTGGTCGGACTCGGATGCGGCGCAGCGGCGGATGCGGCAGATGAAGCGGCTCAAGTCGGACGTCGAGCCGGTGCTCGAGCTGGAGCGGCTGTACGAAGAGGCGGCGCTGCTCTTTGACCTGGCGGCGGAAGAGGGCGACGAGGCGTCGATGGCGGAAGTGCGCGACGACGTGAACAAACTCGAGGCGGGGCTCGACCGGCTCCGCTTCCGGCTGATGTTCAGCGGCCGGCACGACGGCAAGAACGCGTTCGTCAGCATCCACGCCGGCGCCGGCGGCACCGAATCCTGCGACTGGGCCGAGATGCTGCTCCGCATGTACCAGCGGTGGACCGAGCGCCACGGGTTCGACCTGCGGATGATCGACCACCAGCCGGGCGAGGCGGCCGGCATCCGCCGGGCCACCATCAACGTCATCGGCTCCTACGCCTACGGGCACCTGAAGAGCGAGATCGGCGTGCACCGCCTGGTCCGCATCTCCCCGTTCGACGCCGGCGCCCGCCGGCACACCTCGTTCGCCTCCGTCGACGTCGTCCCCGAACTCGAAGACGACATCCAGATCGAGATGAACGAGGGCGACCTGCGGATCGACACCTACCGGTCGAGCGGGGCCGGCGGGCAGCACGTGAACGTCACCGACTCCGCCGTCCGCATCACCCACCTCCCCACCGGCGTCGTGGTCCAGTGCCAGAACGAGCGCTCGCAGCACAAGAACCGGTCCACCGCGCTGAAGGTGCTCCGGGCGCGGCTCTACCGGCTGGAAGAGAAGAAGCGGGAGGACGAGCTGCGGCAGTTGTACGGCGAAAAGGGCGAGATCGCCTGGGGCAACCAGATCCGGTCCTACGTCCTCCAGCCCTACCAGATGGTCAAGGACCACCGGACCGACCACCAGACGGGGAACACGGACGCCGTTCTGGACGGGGAGATCGACGGGTTCATCGAGGCCTATCTGAAGAGGAAGATGCAGGCATGATGTCGCTCCATTCGCTGCGGCGGACCGATCCCGACGTCTACCAGGCGCTCGTCGACGAGGTCGACCGGCAGCGCAGCCACATCGACCTGATCGCCGCCGAGAACTTCGTCAGCGAGGCCGTCCTCTCCGTCTCCGGCTCCATCATGACCAACAAGTACGCCGAGGGCTACCCGGGCCATCGTTACTACGGCGGCTGCCAGTACTACGACGCGGTCGAGAACCTGGCCCGCGACCGGGCCTGCGAGATCTTCGGCGCCGAGCACGCCAACGTCCAGCCCCACTCCGGATCGCAGGCCAACATGGCCGTCGAGTTCGCCGTCCTCCAGCCCGGCGACCCGATCCTCTCCATGTCGCTCGCCGCCGGCGGCCACCTCTCGCACGGCGCACCCAAGAGCTTCAGCGGCATGTTCTACCACGTCGTCAACTACGGCGTGAACCGGGAGACCGAGCAGATCGACATGGACGAGGTCCGCGACCAGGCCCGGACGCATCGGCCGAAGCTGATCATCGTCGGCGCCAGCGCCTATCCCCGGGCCATCGACTTCCGGGCCTTCCGCCAGGTTGCCGACGAGGTCGGCGCGCGGATCCTCGTCGACATCGCCCACGTCGCCGGGCTCGTCGCCGCCGGCCTCCACCCCGACCCCGTCCCCCACGCCGACTTCGTCACCCTGACCACGCACAAGACGATGCGCGGGCCGCGCGGCGGGATCATCCTCTGCCGGGCCGAGCACGCCGAGCAGATCGACGCCCTCGTGTTCCCCGGCATCCAGGGCGGCCCGCTCATGCACACCGTCGCCGGCAAGGCCGTCGCACTCAAGGAGGCGATGACCCCCCGCTTCACCGAGTACCAGCACCGCATCCTCCACAACTGCCAGGCCCTGCTCGACCGGATGAAGCAGGCCGGATACCGGATCGTCTCCGGCGGCAGCGACAACCACATGTTCCTCGTCGACCTCGGCAGCCGCGGCCTCAGCGGGATGGACGCCAGCCGCCTGCTCGAAGAGGCGGGCATCATCGTCAACAAAAACCTGATCCCCTTCGATCCGAAGCCGGTCACCCAGACCAGCGGCATCCGGATCGGGACGCCGGCCGTCAGCACCCGCGGGATGGCCGAGCCGGAGATGAAACAAATCGCAGAATGGATTGACAACGTGCTCTCGAATCCCGATGATAGGGACCTGAGAAAACGGATTCGCGAGGGGGTCGCCGAGCTCTGCGCCCGGTTCCCCCTCCATCCCGACCTCTGAATCACGAAGGAGCCAGGGACATGAGCCGAACGGTCACGCACTGGACCCTGTCGGGCCTCCTGCTCGTCGCACTCGCCGCCACCGGCTGCGAGATGAAGCAAGCGTTCACCAGGCTGGGGGACGGCCTCGAGACCCAGATCAAGACGAAGGGCCAGAAGCTCGAAGACACCCTCGGCCGCATCCACAGCGCGCTCGCCAGCAGCGGGCAGGGGACCGGCGAGCAGTTGAAAAGGCTGCAGGAGACCCTCGTCGCCAAGTACAAGAGCCATCACCGGCCCGAGAAGCTCGTCTTCTTCCGCGAGGCAAAGCCCGCACCCCCGCGCGTCCCGGTCCCCGGCCGACCGGAAGAGCGGGTCCCCGCCGAGGAGGTCGTCCCCGCCGAGGCCATCGAGACGAACCTCGTCAGCGAGCGGACGTTGGGTCGGCGCCGCCTCCGCGTTCTCTGGAAGCTCCGGCTCGACGGCTCGGGCGTTCGATATTCCGCCGTCGACGGCAAACTCCTCTACCTGGTCACCCGGTCGAACCGCATCTACTGCGTCCGGCGAGACAGCGGGCTCACCCGCTGGGTCAACGGCCTCGTCGGCCGCCCCGATGCACCGCCCGGGTTCAGCCCCGACTACGTGGTCCTCAGCGCCGTCGACACCATCCACGTGATCGACAAGTTCGCGGGCAAGGACAAGTGGCGGTTCGAGACCGACATCCAGCCCGCCTCCCCCGCCTACTGCGACGACACCTGGTTCCTCT
>JAWODX010000530.1:0-4774 GCA_046483085.1 Planctomycetota bacterium | reverse complement strand
AAGCACAGCCCGCAGGGGCCTCGGACGCACGGCCGCCGAGGCGCCGAAGCTCGACCGCATCGTCGGCGGGGATCCGTACGCCTACTACTCGCGCCAGATGGGCCGGGGCGACCACGCGGCGTGGCGAATCACCGGACTGGAAGCCAAGTCCGACGGCACGGTCTACGTGCTGGGCAATGCGAATAACTACGGCCCGCCGGCGTTGCGGGCCTACCGCGCGGACGGCAAGTACCTGCGCACGGTCTATCCCCCGCCGGCGGGGAGACCGGTCGAGCAGATGAAGGGCTGGGGCGTCAACGTACGGGCGGATGGCACGTACACGCCGCAATACAACGACCTGAGTTCGCCCGCCCTGTCCAGGACGATCATCTGTGGGACCCGGGGGCGGATCGCGGACCTGGTGCCGAGTCCCGCCGCGGACCGCCTGCTGCTTGTGCGAAAGGGTCAACACATCGGGGTCGGTACCGACGGTACCCTGCTCCGCGAACGAGTGCACAATACTCCTCTCATCGTCGAGCCGCCGATGCGCGATCCCGAGCGACGCGCCAAATGGCAGGTGATCGGGCAGCGGCAGTACGCCCTCTCGGCGGACGGCGGCCACTTGTATTTGAACGGGATCTTCGGCGCCGGCTACAAGCGCCAGGTATGGAATCCGAGCAGCCGGCGGGGGGCCGATACGACTGGCCCCTGGCGGGACGGTCAGGTATACAGGGTCGATCTGGGCACTCACAAGGCTGAGGTCTTTTTCGCCCTGGACGAGGAGACGCTCATCGGCGAGATGAAGGCGCGGCAGAAATCGCCCATCGCAGACGCCCCCTACGGTCCATACGCTGCCCTGCAGGGCGTAGCCACCGACCGTGAGGGACATGTGTTTGTGGGCGATCGGCAGAACGAGCGAATCCTTGTACTCACCAGCGAAGGCAAGATCATTCGTGAGATCCCCTGCAAGTATCCTGACGCGCTCGCTGTCAGTCCCAACTCGAACGCCCTCTACGTGACCACCCGCACCGGGCACTACCACGGACCGGGAACCCTGAAGCTGCTCAAGTTCAAGGATTGGACCAAGGCCAAGGAGCCCGCCGTCACGCTTCCGGTGTGCCAGGTGCGCTATTACCGTCAGCCGACGCGGCTCGTCGCGGTGGAGTCCACCGGCGAGGTATACGTCTGGATCGCCTACACGGCCTTGCCCGCGCGCGTCTACCGCGACAAGGGGGACGAAGTGGACTTGGTCAGGGACTTTTACAAGACGGCTAGGCAGCGGTGCCTGGACGTTCAGCACTTCGCGGTGGACCGGGAGACCGAGCATGTCTACATCGCCGACGGGTTCGGATCCTGCTTCCGGATCACCGACTGGGGCGAGCCGCAGTTCAGGCGCTGCATGCTGGACAAGAACAAGCCCCTGCGGGCCATCGCGCTGGCGGTGGACGCCCGCAACCGGCGGCTCTACACCCGCAACGACCGGTCCCCGGTGCGCCGCTACAAGCTGGACCAGGCCGAGTTCCTGACGCCGGTCCCCGTTGGCGAGACCGACAGCAACGCGTGCACGCCGGTGCTCAGCAATGATTGGCGGATCGGCCTGGGCAAGGGCGACCGGGGCATCGGCGTCGCGCCCGACGGTAGTCTCGCCACCCTGGGGGCCCTGGGCAGGGGCGCAAACTATGGCGGTTACCTGCGCTACTTCGATGGCCAGGAGAACAAGGCCCCGTGGGACGGACTCCTGTTCAACAGTTTCGGCACCAAGGTTCGTGCCGCCGGCGTCCGTTTCGACCCCCGAGGCAATCTCTACGCCGGGAAATACGATGGGAAGCCGAAGAATCCCCCCGAAGGGTTCGAGAAGGACCGCAAGTTCCTGGTCAGCACGGGGCGGATCTACAAGTACGCGCCCACGGGCTCGCTGAAAGGCGGCAACCTCTTCCCTGCCGCGCCGGAACGTCCCGCGAAGGTCTACGACATCCACTACGGCGCCATCGGCAATCATTTCAGCCGCACGCCCCGCTTCGGCGTCGACGGCTACGGGCGGATCTACTATCCGACCTCGTTGCTGCCCCGGGTGTCGGTCATCGACAACGCGGGCAACACCATCCTCCGCTTTGGCACGTATGGCAACCGGGACTCGATGTGCGGGCTGGAAGGCGACATCGTGCCGACGAAAGGGGTCCCGATGGCCTGGCCCAACAGCGTGGACGCTACCGACGATCACATCTATGTCTCGGACATCGTCAACATCCGGCTGCTGCGCCTCGCGAAGACGTTCGCCGCATCCGAAACGGTGGACCTGGAGTAACCGGGCCGGCTGCGGTCGACGGCCCCGATCCGGTTCTCAGCTCTCTCTGCCCCGGGCCTGGTGTACAGACCGGATCGCAGCCGGGCGAGCGGTTTCTTGAACCATCGGTGGAAATCGTATAATAGCAGTTGTGTCCGAAGGGCACCCCCAGCGCGAAACGGCCCGGCCCGGAGCCCGGGGACAAATGACTGTGTCAGTTGCGGACGGTATACCGAGCGGACCGGGTCCCGTTCATTCCAGTGGGAAGGAACAACATGAGTATTACCAGACAGCTTTTGCGTACCGCGCTCATCCTCCTGGCCGCCGCGGCCGCCGCGCGCTCGGCGAACCAGGCTCCGACGCCTTATGAGAATGAGCCCGCCATCCTGGCGATGCTGCGGGAGCTCGACGCGGGTGCGTGCCGCTTCCTGCCCCCGATGAAGACGGCGGGGGAGAAGCAAAAGCTCGTCCACGGGTTCGCCAAACGCGGCCCCGGCGTCCGCGACTACGGCAACAGTCTGGCCTACGCACCGGATCGAGAGACGGCGATGTACTGCGGCGCGAACCACGGCGCCCCCAGCCGCCTCAACGACGTGTCCGAGTATCACCTCGGCTCGAACACCTGGCACCTGATCTGCCCACCGGCCGGCGGTGACCACGGCCGCGTCGGCCGGGCACGCGGCGCCATCAAGAAAGGAAAGAACGTCGAGGAGAACAAGGCCTTTCTCAAGAAGTGGTACACCGAACACGTCAAGGTGAAGGACGGCTACCTCCAGACCATCGCCAACGGCGGGCCCGTCGAACCGTGGCATACCTGGGACGGCATCTGCTACGACCGGCAGGCCGGCGCCCTGATGTGGGCCGTACTCGATACCGACAACACCCAGCCGGACCGACGCGTCCAGGTCGGCAAGACCCGCGCCTGCGCGAAATACACCGGGCAGGACGCCGAGAAGCTCGTCGCCCGGCTCAAGCCCTCCAGCAGTATGTACATGTACGATCCGGACAAGGGCCGCTGGACGCGCCAGACCGGCGAAGGGCCGTTCCCTTACATGCGGGGCATGGGCGGCTCGCTCACTTACATCCCCGACCTGAAGAAGACGATCTGGTACTGCGCCGCGCAGAACGTCATCCCCAACGATTTCGCCATGTGGGCCTACGACGCGAAGACGAACACCTGGGAGGATCTCAAGCCGAACGATGGCAAGAGCATCCGCGAGATGGTGTACAAAACCGGCCAGGCGCCCACCGGCGAGGTGCAGATGGCCTACAGCCCGAAGGACAAGAAGCTCGTTGCCGTCAGCAAGGCCGGCACCTGGGCCTATGATATCGTGAAGAACGAGTGGAAGAAGATGTGCGAAGACAAGGAGAACAAGGCCCACGACGCCAAGACCGTCTTCGTCTACGACAGCAACGCCGACATCTTCCTCTTCCTCAACGCGCCGGATCCGTGGGGCTCGAAGCGTGTCCTCCGCTCGTACGACCTGAAGACCAACAAGTGGACCACGATCACGCCCGACGGCAAGATGGTCACTCGCCCCAAATACTGCGGCACCGCCGGCTACTACGACCCGAACCACAACGTATTCGTCGTGTATAACTCGAAGCCGAGAGTCTGGGTCTACCACCACAAGAAGCGGCAGACCCACGAGCGCTGATCACCGGGAGCGCTTCCCGCACTGGACAGGCAGTTCGGCCAAGCCTCGCCCCGGAAGACCCGCGAACCACGGACCTTTATCCGAAGCCTGCTTGCGCGAAAGCGGAAGTGGATTGGTACGTGTCCCCCGATCTGAGCTGAGCGGGCAGCGCGCAGGCGGGGAGCAGTTGTGGCGGGTGTAGAGTGAGGCGTCGGGGTGTGCGACGAGAACAGCGGAAGGCGACCGCGCATCCGCTATGCGGACGTCGCGGTCGGTGAGGATCTCCCCGTGTGGTGCAACTTGTCAGGCGGGCTGAGGGACGGGACTTGTCCTGTGAGTCCGTCGGTCCCCTGCCCTGTTGACAGCGCCCGAGCTGAGGCCGGAACGCCGATCGCCGTAACTTGCGCGGGCCGTGTGCTCCGGCCGTCAGTCGGCGGCCGGCTGGAGGCTCTCGTAGATGAGTTCGGGAGGGATGGAGGAGGGATAGACGAGGAAGCCGTGGTGCTTGATGGCGTCGGCCAGATCATAGCCCAGTGGCTCGCCCTCGAGGCTCACTACCTTGCATCCGGCCTCGCGCGCCACGGCCGTCCCGGCCGCTGTGTCCCACAGACACGTCGGCCCGAAACGCGGATGGATATCGACGCTCCCCTCGGCGACGGCGCACACCTTGCGCGAGCTGCCCCGCGGCTCGACCTCGCTGATCCCCATGCGCGCGAGAAAGGCCCGGATGTCGTCGGAAAGGTGCGACCGGCTGACCGCCCATCTTGCTGCGTCATCCCTGCAACTCCAGTGGCATGCCCCATCTGGTATCCTCTCTGCTGGAGGCGAAGTCACCCCGCAGCCACGTCACGGGGTCTGTTGTTTACCTGTCTTT
>JAWODX010000374.1:0-4652 GCA_046483085.1 Planctomycetota bacterium | reverse complement strand
CCGGATCGTCGGGAACGAGGGGCCGGGGATTTTGTCCCGGGACGAGGCCGCGCCGATGTGCCCCGACCGATGCAGGTACG
The DNA here is from genome assembly GCA_046483085.1 of Planctomycetota bacterium. Classification (GTDB taxonomy): domain Bacteria; phylum Planctomycetota; class PUPC01; order PUPC01; family PUPC01; genus JAWODX01. The sequence goes on along the minus strand of JAWODX010000374.1, from coordinate 4,572 downwards.
AGTCGAACGTCATCGCGGGGAACCACGGCGGCGGCCCGCAGGTCGTCGTGCTCGGCGAGGTCGCCGACCTGGTGTTTCGGGAGAATCGGTACGACAGCGAGGCGCCGCGATTCGAGGTCGGGCCGAAGGTCGGGCGGATCGAAACGGAATGACCGCGTCGTGCGCCGGCCTCCGGCCTCGCGCTCATCGCATGAGGAAAAAGGGAGCGGTGAGAGCCCGCCAGAGCCCGTCGAGCAGGCCTTTCTTCGTCTGGGCCAGCCGGATTTCGATCTGCCCGTCCGCCACGGTCGCGGTCGCGCCGACGAGGACTTCCTCGAGCCAGTCGCGCACGTCGGGCGGCGCCCTGTCGAGCTTTTCGAACGCGCTCAGCATCCGGCCCGGGTTCCAGCAGGCCAGGGCGTTGCTCTTCTTCGGCAGGATCAGGCCCAGGTTCCAGGTGCTCTTCTCCCCGGCCAGCGTCTCCCCGGTCCCGAAGGCGCGGGCGCAGTCCTCGACGACGGCCGGCTCAGGCGACAGGACGAGCACGTCCCCGAGGAGCGCCCACGCGACGTGCTGATGCGTCCCCTTGCTGAGGATGGTCACGTCGACGCCCCCGAGCTTCTTCGTCGTGCGCTCGGCGTTCTTGAACTCGCGGCTCCGGCCCATCTTCTCCATGAGCGCCTCGGCATCCTTTCGATTCTTCAGGGAGAAGAGCAGGCCGGTCTCGTCGAGGGGGTCGTCGGTACTGAAGAAGATGCCGATGTCGCCCTCGACCGCCGCGGCGAACTCGGGCACGCCGATGTTGATGTCCTCCTTCGGCTCGTTCAGTCCGTCGCGGTATTCGTCGAGCGAGTCCAGGGCGCCGGTCCGGAGCAGCCGGCGCGAGAGGTATCGGTCGAGCTGCTTCCACGTGGCGGCGCCGTCGCCGACGTTGACCGTGGCGAAGAAGTACGTTGACGGGGGCAGATGCGCCGCGGCCGTGTTGGGGGCCGGCGGTCGGGCGAGGAGCCTGTAGGCGTCGCTGTCGGGGTTCATCAGGATCCGTGCCCGCGAGGCCTGGCCCTTGTAGTCGAGCCCCCACGCGAGCGCGTCGACGTCCCGGAGCGCCAGCAACTCGACCGCGGTGTTGAATTCGTCCCGGTCACGGCGTTTCTGCATCGCCTCGAGGGACGCGAGGAGTCGCGGGGCCGAGACGTAGGCGAGGACATCCCACACGTCGAGGTCGGCCACGGCCGTCCTGTAACGCGGATCGTCGAGCAGCGACCGCTTGCGCCCGTTCGCCGCCGCGTCGAGCACGCCCTCGAGCAGCAGCAGGTCGCTGGCCACCCAGAGGTGGTCCCGGGCTCCGGCGAAGAAGACCCCGCACCGGCTCGGGAAGCGGCTGGGGACGTGGTAGACCGTCGCGCGGCCCGCCGCGTCGATCTTTTTCATCGTCGCCGACAGGCCGGCCGGCAGCCACTCTTTCGGGTCGACCTGCCGGCCGACGTCGGCCGCGAGCAGGAGCCCCACGTTGTGGTGTTCATACTCGTGCGCATAGTGATAGCTGACGTGCAGCGCCTGCACCTGCGCGACGACCTTGTCCCAGGCTTTCACCTCCGCCACGAGGTCGGGCTGGTTCCGGGCCAGGTCGAGGAACTGCTGCTTGATGCCGCTGCGGTCGAAACTCTTGTACAGCCCGGGCACGTTCCTCGCGCGGACGTAGCCGATCGTGTCGGCGGGCAGCGCCGCGGCGAGGTCTGCGCTCCGCGCCACCCCGATGGAACTGGTCAAGACGGTCAGGCAGAGGGCGGCAAGCGCGTGCACTCTCATCGAACTCCTCCCGAGGGTGATCAGTCGGCCGGCTTCGGCCCGGCCGGCTCCTCGACCGGGATCTCCCAGACCGGGCAGGGCGTCCCCTCGCTCGTCACGTACAGCGTCTTCCCGTCGGCGCCGTAGGCCACGGCCTCGCCCTGCCGCCGGCGCGGCAGGTCGATCTGGCGGGGCCGGCGGCGAAACGCGGCGGCCCAGTCCTGCCCGGCCGGGCGCGAGAACTCGTACGCCGGGCCGTAGGTCGAAAGGACGCACCGACGGCCGTCGGGCGAGACGTCCATCCCGGTCGGCACCAGGAAGGTCACGACAGCGATCCGCCGGGCCTGCAGGACCTTCCCCCTGTCCTTCAGCGCGAGGGCGTAGATCCGGCAGCGGAGGCCGCGGGGCTTGTCAGCGAGGAGAACGACGCCGGCCGCGGGGTCCACCGCGACCGATTCGCAGTCGCGAGGGCCGTCCGGGTACCGGAAATGGATCGTCCGCTCGATCTTCAGCCTGCCCCGGGCGGGCGTCACGTCGGGGATCGCCGGCTCCTCGACGACGTAGAGCGTGCAGAGCTTGCGCTTCGCGTTGTTGTCGCCCACGTCGGCCAGCAGCAGGCAGGGCGTCTTCTCGATGACGAACGAGCAGAGGTCTTCACAGTCGCGGACCCGGGCGCCTGCGATCTCGTAGGTGGCGAGGTCGTCGCCGTCGCGGTTGAAGGCATAGAGCTTCGGTCCGCCGCCCGAGTCGTTGTGTGTCCAGAGGACGTCGTTGCGGCGGCGGCTGCACGCGATGCCGCTGCTCTCGCGGACCGCCTTGTTCTTCAGCTTGCAAAGGAGCTTGGGCGTGCCGTACTGGACGGGGGGGGCGGCGGCGGGCGCGTCGGCCGCGTGCGCCCGGGCCGGCCAGAGCCCCAGGCACAGTGCGGCGGCGATCAGTCTTCGACGCTGTAGTGCCACACCCACTCCCCGTCGTAGGTCCCCTCGAATTTCCCGTGCCCTTCCACGGTCTCTTCGAAGGCGATGACCCCGCTCTCGCCCGAGGGGACGAACGTGAATTCGGTGACCTGGCCGGACCGCTCGATGGTCGAGATGATCCGCTCCTTCGTCTCGGCGTCCTCCGTCGCGCCGCCACAGCCCGCGACAACGGCAACGCCGCCCAACAACAAAACGAGGCCAAGACCTTTGAGAAGTCGCTTCAATGAATTCCTCCAGGCCGGTGCCGCGTCTTCGCGGATCCCGGACAGATTATGGGTGTGTAATCTACCGCGTGTCGTTCGGTTCTGCAACCGGTTGGACGCAACGACGCGGGGACGGATCCGAACGCGCCCGTGCCGCGGCGGCCCCGCCGGTTACTTGGAGGACAGGGTCTTGCGGGCGGACATCCGCTTCAGCGCCTGCTTGGCCCTGGCGATCCGGTGCCAGAAATCGCTCTTCTTGAGGTCGGCGGTCCACTTGCGGAGGATCCGCCAGCCGGTGAGCCGATACACGCTGCGCCACCACCGGCGGTCCCATCGCCGCCACGCCCGCTTGAGGTGGTGCAGGTGAAACACGATGGCGGGGAGCGAGACGGTGTGCAGGGCGAGCGACACCATGCGGCGCGCTCGATAGAACCGGCCGAGGATGCGGCGGATCGACGCCTGCATCTGCTCGGCGGTCAGCGGGTCGTCCGGCTCGAACAGCGGGAAATTGCCGTCGTAGTACTCCCAGCCGACGTGCGCCCGGGGATAGATCCGGCCCTGCTCCTCGAGCCGCCGGGTCAGCTCGGTCCCCGGCAGCGGCACGGGAAGCAGCACCTGGATGGTATCGATCCGCGATTTGCGGATGAACCGGCGGAACCGCCGAACCCGCTCGCGTGCGGGCATCCGGAAGTCCACCTCCTCGGGCATCGGATAGCCGAAGATGAACATCCCGTGCACGCGGAACCCCTGGCGCCGGTACGCCCGGACCAGGTGCATCATCTCGTCGGGGTCGAGCCGCTTGTTCATCGCTTCCAGCTCCTCGCGGATCGGCGACTCGATCCCCACCGCCAGCATGTTGATCCCCGCCGCGCGCATCGCGCTGAGCAGCTCGGGGTCGCGCGCCTTGTCCAGCCGGATCTGGACGGTGATTCGGAACCGGGCGCCGGCGCGCTTCTGGTAGTCTTCGAGCAGGCGGCACAGGTGGATCGCCTCCTCCCGCTTCTGGCCGAACAGGTCATCGACCACGAAGAACATCCGCGCTTCGTATTTCTCGTGGAGCTCGGCGAACTGATCGACCAGCCGCTCGACCCGGGCGTAGCGCGGCCGGCCCTTGACCGCGCAAAACTCGCAATTCATGCCGCAGCCGCGCACCCGGCCGACCGGGTAGACGCGGATGTTCGCGTACCGCACCAGGGAGAAATCGGGGAACGGCAGCCGGTCGAAATCGCCCAGCGGCTCGCGCTCCGGCGTCCGAACCACCGCCCCGTCCTCCAGGTAGGCGATCCCGCGAATATCCGCCTTCGCCCGCTCGCCTTCCGCGTGCTCGAGCAGTTCGCGGATGGTGTCCTCGCCCTCGCCCAGGACGACGATATCGATCCCGTTGTGCAGGGCCTCGGAGATGTTCTCGCCCACGAAGTGCTGGCCGCCGGCGACCGTGGTCACGCCCAGGCTCTGGTAGTACCTCGCCACTTCGAACAGGCGGGGGACCGTGCTGGTCAGCCCCCCGTAGAGTCCGACGACCCGCGCCGGCCGGGACGCCTGCAGCGCGGCGTGGTCCGGATGGCCGTCCTCGTCCTTCGGGCCGCCGCGCCGATAGTTGTTCTCATCGATCACCTCGGCGTCCC
>JAWODX010000188.1:0-2697 GCA_046483085.1 Planctomycetota bacterium | reverse complement strand
CTGCAGGTTCTCATGCTGTTTTTTTTGCAGTTAAATACTATATTACACAAAATTGAAAAATGCTGCTGGTTGTTTTCTGGAACTGAGTAGTTCTGTTGCTAGAGCTTTTACCATCAGCAAGGTGCACCTACACATCAACTGGAGGGTGTGCACTTTACAGAGCAGGGAATAACTTTCTAGGCACACTGCAGGTTCTCAACGTCCCCGCCATCGTGGTCTTCCTGAACAAGATCGACCTGGTCGACGATCACGAGCTGCTCGACCTGGTCGAGCTGGAGGTGCGCGAGCTGCTCGACAAGTACGAGTTCCCCGGCGACGAGATCCCGGTCATCCGCGGCTCCGCCCTGAAGGCCATGGAGGCGGGCGGCGACCCCGAGAACCCCGACTGCAAGCCGATCCTCGACCTGCTGGAGGCGCTGGACGAGAGCATCCCGGAGCCCGAGCGGGACACCGACAAGCCGTTCCTCATGGCCATCGAGGACGTGTTCAGCATCAAGGGCCGGGGCACGGTGGGCACCGGCCGGATCGAGCGCGGCCAGGTGCAGGTCGGCGACGACGTCGAGATCGTCGGCCTGGGCGAGACGCGCCAGACGGTCTGCACCGGCGTCGAGATGTTCAACAAGACGCTGGAGGAGGGCCTGGCGGGCGACAACGTGGGCGTGCTGCTCCGCGGGGTCGAGAAGGAGGAGCTGGAGCGCGGCCAGGTCGTCGCGAAGCCCGGCTCGATCACCCCGCACACCAAGTTCGAGGGCCAGGTCTACGTCCTGGCCAAGGAAGAGGGCGGGCGCCACACGCCGTTCTTCACCGGCTACCGGCCGCAGTTCTACTTCCGGACCACCGACGTGACCGGGACCGTCGAGCTGCTGGGCGGGGCGGAAATGGTGATGCCCGGCGACAATGTCCAGCTCGCCGTCGAGCTGGTCAAGCCCATCGCCATGGAAGAGAACATGCGGTTCGCCATCCGCGAGGGCGGCCGGACCGTCGGGGCCGGCGTGGTCACCAAGATCATCGAGTGAGCACCCCGCGACCCGGATGGAGGTGTGGGCGATGCGGCAGTACGTGACGCTCGAGTGTACCGAATGCAAGAGCCAGAACTACCGGACCAGCACGGAGACGCGCGGCGGTGGGCGGCTCGAGCTCAAGAAATTTTGTCGGTTCTGTCGAAAACATACGCCGCATCGCCAGAGGAAGAAATGACGGCGCCCGGCCGGCGGCCCGACGCAGCGGACGGGGCGGCCGGGCCGGACAGGGCAGTAGCTCAACCCGGCAGAGCAACGGTCTCCAAAACCGTAGGTTGGGGGTTCGAGTCCCTCCTGCCCTGCCATGAGGTCGGTCGGAGCCAGAGGACGGCGCGGACACATGAAGGCCTATAAGAAACAAGAAGGCATGTGGGCGCGGGTGCCGGCCGCCGTGGTCGGCGGCGTGGTCACGTATTTCGCGACCGAGTGGGCGCTGACCTGGACGGGCGGAAGCCTGCGCTACGTGCTGGCCGGCATCGTCTTCGCCGTCCTGGCCGTCGTCACCCTGTTCTTTGTCTTCTTCCACCGGAAGACGGGCGACGTGCTCATCGACACCGAGAACGAGATGCGGAAGGTGGTCTGGCCGACTCGCGAGGAGGTCGCCGGCTCCACCCTCGTGGTCATCGCCACCGTGTTCATCATGGGGGTGGCCATCTACGTGATGGACATTGTCCTGACCCGGGGGCTGGATATCATCGGCGTCTATTAGCCGAGGGCGAAGCGTGAAGCAATGGTACGTGTTGCGGGTGCAGACGAACCGGGAAGAGAAGGTGCGCGACGCGCTCCAGACGCGGGTGCGCGCCGCCGGGCTCGACGAGGAGATCAGCGACATCCTGGTCCCCACCGAAAAGGTGTCCGAGATCAAGAGCGGCAAGAAGACCATCTCGGAGCACAAGATCTACCCCGGCTACGTGTTCGTGGAGATGGAATTGAGCGAGCAGACGATGGCCGTGGTGAAGAACTGCCCGGGGATCGGCGATTTTCTCGGCGCGAGCGGCGAGGCGACGCCGCTGAGCGACCGCGAGGTGGAAAAGGTGACCGCCGAGGCCGAGAGCAAGGAAGAAGCCCCGACGCTCAAGATCGACTTCGACCCCGGCGACAACATCCGCATCACCGAGGGCGCGTTCAAGAACTTCGAGGGGACCGTCGACGACGTCCTGCCCGAGAAGGGTCTGCTCCGCGTCGTCGTCACCATCTTCGGCCGGCCCACGCCGGTCGAACTCGAATACTGGCAGGTGGAACGAACCTGACCCCCGACCCGGACCGCCGGACGGAGAGACATGGCCAAGCAAGTTGTCGAGACGTTCCGAATGCAGGTGCCCGCTGGACAGGCCACCCCCGGCCCGCCCGTCGGCGTCGCACTCGGACCCCGAAACGTCAACCCCGGCGCGTTCTGCAAGGAGTTCAACGACCGGACGCAGACCCTGCAGGGGGTGACCGTGACCGTCGAGATGCGGATCTACCGCGACCGGTCGTTCGACTTCGACGTCCTCGGCCCCACGACCGCCGGCATGCTCAAGCAGGCCGCCAACATCGTCGTGGGGTCCGGCGAGCCGAACCGCGAGAAGGTCGCCCGCATCTCGGAAGACCAAGAGTCTCAATGATAGGGGCAAGGATCTGACGCTGCTGGACAAGACAAAGAGCTTCCTGATGTTCTACTCCTCCCGGTACCTTGACA
>JAWODX010000116.1:0-3806 GCA_046483085.1 Planctomycetota bacterium | reverse complement strand
GCCCCGCCGGCCGCTGCGGCGAACATCGTGGCCAGGATCCCGCGGTTGACGGGGATGATGTGTGGCACGAAGGTGAGCCGGATCGCGGCCCCGGAGATGGAGCAGGAGCTCACCGCCGCCACCGGGGCCGCGATCCGGCTCACCTTCGTGCCGCACATCATCCCCGTCAACCGGGGGATCCTGTCCACGATGTTCGCCGCAGCGGCCGGCGGGGCGGACCGGGCCGCGCTGCACGGCGCCCTGGCCGAGGCGTATGCGGCCGAGCCGTTCGTCCGCGTGCGGGAGGCCGGCGCGAACGTGTGTCTCGCGAACGTGCGCGGCACGAACTACTGCGACGTGGGCGTCGAGCGCCAGGAGGAGACCGGGGCGGTCGTCATCATCTCCGCCATCGACAACATGCTGAAGGGCGCGTGCAGCCAGGCGATCCAGAACATGAACCTGATGTTCGGGCTGGACGAATCCGCCGGCATCGGAGGAGTGCGAGGGAGCTGATGGGAAAGGCATACAAGGACGCCGGGGTGGACATCGACGCGAACGAGGCATTTGTCGAGGCCATCCGCTCGGCGGTCGAGAGCACGCACGGCCCGGACGTCGTCCCGATCCCGGCCGGGTTCGCCGGCGAGCTGGCGCTGCTGGCCGGCGGCAGGATGAGCCCCGGTCCGAAACGGACCCTGTTCGCCCGACAGTTCAAGGACCCGGTGCTCGTGGCCGCCACCGACGGGGTGGGCACGAAGCTGAAGGTCGCCTTCGCCACCGGGATCCACGATACGGTCGGGTCCGATCTGGTCGCCATGAGCATCAATGACCTGATCACGAATGGTGCCGTCCCGCTCTTCTTCCTCGACTACCTCGCCTTCACCGACGCGCCGAACGAGGTGCAGGTCGACGTGGTCCGGGGGATCGCGCGGGCGTGTCGGGACGCGGGCTGCGCTCTCCTGGGCGGCGAGCGGGCCGAGCTGCCGGGGTTCTACAAGAAGGGCGAGTACGACCTCGCCGGGTTCGCCGTGGGGATCGTCGAGCGCGCGAAACGGATCGACGGCGCAAAGGCCCGGCCGGGCGACGCCATCGTCGGCATCGCCGCCACCGGCCTCCACTCGAACGGCTATTCGCTCGCCCGGAAGGTGCTGCTCGACGACGCCGATCTCGGGCTGGACGAGCACGTCGACGAACTGGGCTGCACGCTCGGCGAGGAACTGCTCCGGCCGACCGCGGTCTACGCCCGGCCGCTCCACGCTGTGCTCCGCCACTACAAGGTGAAGGCGGGGGTGCGGGCGATCGCGAACATCACCGGCGGCGGGCTCATCGACAACGTGCCCCGGACACTGCCCGCCAGGCTGGGGGCGCGGATCAGCAGGAGCGCCTGGCCGCGGCCGCCGATCTTCGACCTGATCCGGCGGCTCGGCGACGTGGACGAGGACGAGATGTATCGCGTGTTCAACATGGGGATCGGGATGACCCTCGTCGTGCCGCCGACCTACGCCCGGTCGATCATTCGCCAGCTCGGCCGCCAGGGGCAGCCCGCCTACGTCATCGGGCGCGTGCGGCGCGGCCCGCACACCGTCGAACTGGTCAAGTGAGACGGGCCCGTTGAGTTCGACATGAGCGTCAAGGTGAAGATCTGCGGAGTCCGGCGGCGGGAGGACGCGCTGTGCGCGGCGGCGGCCGGCGCCGATCTGATCGGCCTGAATTTCTGGCCGGGGACGCCGCGGTGCGTGTCCGTCGAGGCGGCGCGCGAGATCGCCGAGGCGGTCCGGCGGCGGGTCCAGATCGTCGCCCTGTTCGTCGACGCGCCGGGGGACGAGGTGCTGGCGACGGCGGAGGCGGTCGGCGCGGACTACGTCCAACTGCACGGCGCCGAGTCGGCCGAATTCGTGCGCGGTCTGGGCGAGCGTCGCGTGATCAAGGCGTTTCGCGTCGAGTCGCCGCCGGACGTTGACCGGCTGGCCGGCTTCCCGGCGGAGGTCTATCTGCTGGACGCTCGTGTGCGGGGGATGAAGGGCGGGACCGGGCGGACCATCGACTGGGAGCTGGCGCGGAAGGCGGCGGCCCACGGGCGGATCCTGCTGGCGGGCGGCCTGACGGCGGAGAACGTGGCGGAGGCCGTGCGGATCGCCCGGCCGTGGGGGGTGGACACCGCCAGCGGCGTCGAGCTCGAGCCCGGCGTCAAGGACCCGGACAAGATCAGACGATTCGTCGACAACGCAAAGGCGTGCGAGGAGGAGCCATGAAAGCGAAGGTGTTTCTGATGGTCTGGCTGGCTCTCGGCGGCGCGAGTGTGTCTCAGGCGGGCGAGCCGCCGACCCTGCACCTGATGCACATGCAGGCGGCGCCCAGCGCGAAGCAAGCGGTCCAGGAGGCCGTGGACCGCTTCACCGCCGAGACCGGCGTCGCTGTGCGGGTGGAGGCGCACAAGAACGACCCGTACAAGCAGAAGATCGCCACGGTGCTCGGCTCGGACGAGGCGCCGGACGTGTTTCATAGCTGGGGCGGCGGGATCCTCGCCCGGTACGTGGGTGAGGGCGCGGTCGAGCCGCTCCCGGACGACTTCCCCGTCGACGGCATCAGCCCCGCGGTCCTCGACTTCTGCACGGTCAACGAGAAGCTCTACGCCGTGCCCACGGACGTCTCGCTCGTCGTGTTCTGGTATCAGAAGAGCATCTTCGACGAACACGGCCTCGACGAACCGGAGACGTTCGACGACCTGCTGGGCCTGTGTCGCACGCTTCGCTCCAAAGGCGTGACGCCGATCGCGCTGGGGAACCTCCAGCAGTGGCCGGGCGCGTTCTACTTCGACTACCTGATGATCCGGCTGGGCGGGGCCGAGGAATACCTGCGGAAGACGAACCGGGCAGGGGAGCCGGTCCAGACCCGGGCGGCGCTCACCGCCGCCGAGCGGATCCGGGCGCTCGTCGAGAGCGGCGCGCTCATCGAAGGGTTCAACGGCCTGAAATATGACGACGCGCGCTCGGCCTTCTTCCGGAAGGACGCCGCCATGACCCTGATGGGCACGTGGCTGCTTTCGTATGCCCTGTCGGAACAGGAGAAGGGCGACAGCGAGGTCGACGTGGCTGGTTTCGGCATCTTCCCCTTTCCGGCCGTGGGCAAGACCGACGAGAGCGGCGCCCTGCTCGGCGGGACGAACGCCGCCTACGCCGTGTCCGCGAACAGCGACCACAAAGCGCTCGCGTTCGATCTCGTCCGATATCTGACCGACAGCCGGGCGGCGGAAGGCTGGGCGAAGGCCGGGCGGATCCCGGCGCGAAAGGTCGATGTCCCCGGAGGCGCGGGCGTCCGCGCCAGGACGACCGCGCTGTTGGCGGAGGCCCCGTCTCTGCAGCTCTACTTCGACCAGGCGCTCTCGCCGCAGGCGGCCGAACAGCACAAGGCGTTCACCCAGTCCCTGTTCGTGGGTGAGCCGCACTGGCTGATCCGGATCGTGGTGATCGCGGCGGCGGTCCTGGCGGTGCTGGTGATCGGCGTGATTCTGAGGACGGTGTTCCGGAGCGGCGAGGGGACGGGCGGCTAGCCCTTCAGCTCCTTGTCGGGCTCTTCCTCCACCGCCTTGTTCACCTCATCCTCGGCCTCGTTCAGCCCCTTCTTGAACTCCTGGATGCTCTTTCCCACGCTGCGCATGACCTGCGGCAGCCGGGAGCCGAAGATGAGCAGGGCGACAATGAGGATGATGATCCATTCGGTGCCGCCGGGAAGTCCAAACCCAATCATTCTCGTCCCCCTCCGATGGGAGTGAGAAGCGGCCGGGCCGGCCGCTCGTTCCGCCTGTTCGCAGTCTACCCCGCCCCCTGATC
>JAWODX010000640.1:0-14016 GCA_046483085.1 Planctomycetota bacterium | reverse complement strand
CCGAGATCAGCAAGCCCATCGCCCGCATCCTCCCGGCCGAACTCGACCTCGGCCAGGCGCGCGTCGAACAGGGGAGCCTGAAGTGGCATCGTGAGAACCGGCTCGTCCCCACCCCCGACGGGCTGGTCAGTCCGCTCCTCAAGTTCTCGGTCGAGCCGGAAGAAAACGAACACATGTGGCGCATGATCCCCGGCCACTACTGGTCGTTCCCCGTCCGCCGTACCAAGGGCGCCGGCACCGCGCTCATCCGGACGAACGACTCGCGCCGCGTGACCCGCGCCGACGGCCAGAAGCGGCCGATGCCCGTCTTCGTGAAGGGATACTACGGCGAGGGCCGCGTCGCTTTCATGGCCTTCGACGAGACCTGGCGCTGGCGGCAGCTCGGCGCCCAGGTCTACGACACGTTCTGGACCCAGTTGATCCGGTCGCTGGTCGAGGGCCGCCTGGTGGGCACCCGCAGCTTCGCCCGGCTCAAGACCGACGGCGAACAGTTCGACGTCGGCAGCCCCGTCGCCGTCTCCGCACTCATCCAGTTCCCCAAGGGCGGCGCCGACCAGCTCCCCAAGGAGGTCCACGTCGAGGTCAAGCGGGTGGGCGACGACCCGAAGTCCAGGACCGAGATGTCCGAGGCCGTGTCCGCCGAGACCCTCGTGCTGAGGCCGCGGTTCCGCCTGCCCGGCGACGGCGAGCCGGGCTCCCTCGAGGAGGGCGAGCCGGCCGAATACCGTGCCCGCTATACGCCGAAGGGCGCCGGCTACTACCAGCTCTCGGTCGTCGGCCACGGGGCCGGCGGCTCCGCCACCACCGCGTTCGTCCAGGTCAAGGGCGACCCCGAGTTCAAGCGGCTGCGGGCCAACATCGCCCGGCTCCAGCAGCTCACCGAACCGAGCTCCGGCGGCGCCACCGTCGGGTTCGACGAGCTCGCCGCCCTGCCCGACCGGATCGTCGACCGCAGCGAGGAGGTCGTCGTCCCCGGCGGCGAGTACTCGCTCTGGGCGAACCCGCTGGCGCTCGGCCTGATGGCCCTGCTGCTCGGCAGCGAGTGGTGGCTGCGAAAACGCGCGAACATGGCGTAGAGGAACCCAACGTGAACCAGCCGATCCTGAGAAAGCTCCGGGCCTTTCGGACCCGGGTCCGCACCGCGCTGGCCGTCGAGGGCCTGGCATGGACCGCCGCCGCGCTCGTCGGTCTGATCGCCCTCTCCCTGCTCATCGATTACCACCAGCGGCTCAGCCTTGCCGCCCGGCTCTTCTCGATGGCTGTCGGCCTCGCGGCGCTCGGCTACGTCGCCTACCGCGCGCTGCTCTCGCGTCTCGCCCGGCCCATGGACGACGAGCGGATCGCGCTCACCGTCGAGGACCGGTTCCCCGCGCTCCGCGATCGCCTGATCAGCTCGCTCCAGTTCGCCCAGGCCCTCGAGACCGGTTCGACCGGCCGATCCGACCAGTCGCTCGCCATGATGGCCGCGGTCGCCGAGGACGCCCGGTCGGCGGTCACCCCGCTCGACCTGGGCGGGACGATCGACCGGGGCCGGCTGCTGAAGGCCGTGGCCTGCGCCGTCGTCCTCTGGGCCGGGCTCGTCGCGTACACCATCGCCAACCCGGCCGTCATGTCGCTCTGGTTCCGCCGCAACGTGCTGATGATGGGCGTCCGGTGGCCGCAGCGGACCCACTTCAAGGTTGACTACGACGACACGGTCGTCGAGGGCGGCCCGCTGGTCGTGAAGGCCGAGGCGAGCGGCATCGTCCCGTCGAGCATCGAGTTCCGCTACGAGTTCGAGGGGATCGAGCGGGCCGGCGAGGTCACGCTCGGCCCGGTCGGCGGGCACGGGAACGTCTTCCGGGCGCGGCTCAAGGACGTGTCGGGGCCGCTCCGGTTCCGGATCGCCGGCGGCGACGCCGTCACCGACTGGTGCCGCGTCGGCGTCGTCCGGCGGCCCGCCGTCACACACTTCATGGTCTGCGTCGTGTCCCCGGACTACGTCAGCCGGACGGATGATCCCATGGAGCGGCGCGACACGGAGGCGTGGCACCGGGCGCCGCAGCGGATCCGCGACGTGCTGCCCGGCTCGAAAATCTGGATCGGCGCCGGCACGACCAAGGAACTGTCCCGCGAGAAGGACGTCCATAAGTACGGGGCGCTCGTCGTCCGCGACGGCGAAGACGCCACCCGCATGACCCCGCTCGACCCTGCGGCGGAGGATGCGACAGCCGTTCACTCGCTCGACTTCTGGTTCCCCGAGGGGATCGAGGGGGCGCGGTTCAAGGAGTTCTGGATCGGCATGTTCGAGGCGGACCACGACAGCGACGTATCGGTGCGGCTGCGCGACCGGGCCGGCGTCTCCAACCACGCCGCCGCCGCGTTCGAGCTCCGCCTGAGCAAGGACCGCGAGCCGAAGGTCCGCGTGGAGAAGGTCGGCATCGGCGAGTACATCACGCCCCGGGCCACCATCCCGCTCCGCATCGCCGCCCGCGACGACTACGCCGTCCAGAAGGTGACCATCGCCTACCACTCCGTGCTCGAAGGCAAGGAGTTCGGGGCGGGCGAGAAGCGGGTGCTCCGCCGCGACCTCCGCATTCTCAAGGGCGGCGGGATCGGCGCCGGGTATCCGGCCTCGCCCCGGGCCTATCATCGCCGCGCCGTGCAGGCGTTCGAGAACAAACAGTACGACCGGGCCGAGGCGTTTCTGGCCACGGCCCTCGACGGGCTGGCCGTGAAGCCGCTGGACGAGGGCGATCCGTCCGCGGCGGCCTATGCCGACGCGCGGCGGCTGCTCGAGACGGTTCGCGAGAAGCAGGGCAAGTCCGGCGACCCCGAGATCGAGCCGCCCCAGCCCTGGCGCTGGCCCATCGAGGAGCTCGAGCTGCCCGAGGGCAGCGAGTTCCGGTTCACCGTCCACGCCGCCGACTACAAGAACTACCGGGCGCTCAACAAGGAGCCGAACGTCGGCGCCGCGAACACGATCGTCCTCAACGTCGTCTCGCCCGAGAAGCTGATGGCCCGGCTCATCCAGCGGCAGATGCAGCAGCGGCAGCACTTCAGGCGCGTCTACGACCGCCAGCTCGCGCAGATCCAGATCGAGATCGAGGCGACACAGAAGTACCTGGCGAAGGGCAAGCTCGACGCGAAGCAGCTCAAGCGGTTCCGCTCCGTCGAGGAGGTCGTCCATCACTCCAACCAGGAGATCAAGGACATCGAGCGGGAACTGAGCGAGGTGCTCCAGGAGATGGTGAACAACCGGGTCGGGGACCGGCGGGACGAGCAGCGGCTGCGCGACGAGATCGTCGCCCGGCTGCGCGACCTGCACGAGACCCGGATGCCCCGCCTCGCCGCCGGCGTCAACGCCGCCGCCGACAGCGACGACCTGAAGAGCCGGCTCCCGGCCCTCGTGCGCCAGAACGACCGCATCGTGAAGCTGATGGGGATCATCCTCGAGAACATGAAAGACCTCGAGAATTACCGCCGCATCGTGCAGGACATCAAGGACGTCCACCGCGATCAGAAGAAACTCAAGGAAGAGATTCGCAAAGAAATTGAAGGAATGCTCTCCGGAGCATTAGAATAAGGACTGGGGGACAAGCCAAGTCAGGCAGGAGGACTCGGAATGAAAAGGCACGGGACGATGACGGTCGCGGCGGCACTCGCCCTCGCACTGCTGGCGGTCGGATCGGTCGCATTCGCCGCCGACGCCGGACCCGGCGGCGACCGGCTCTCCGCGAAGCAGAAGCTGATCAAGGCGAACTTCCAGCGGCTCCTCGGCCGGATGCACGAACTGGCCGACCTGCTGGAGAAGACGGAGCCCGACAACGCCGAACGGCTCCGCCGCGCCATCGAGGCGGCCCAGAAAGGCACCGCCGCCGACATGGAACGGGTCATCGAAGCCTTCACGGCAAACGACCTCGGCCGCGTCGAGCGCGACGCCGAGGACGCCGTGAAAGGACTCGAGCGGATCATCGACATCCTGACCGGGACGGACAGCGCGTTCGAGGACATGGCCGCCGAGATCGAGCGGCTGCGAAAACTCGACAAGCAGATCGGCGACCTGCTCGAACGCGAGCAGGACGCCGTCCGGCGCACCCGCATGGTCCGCGCCGCCGTCGAAGCCGCCCGGAAGATGAAAGAGCTCAAGCGCAAGCTCGAAAAGCTGATCAAGGACCAGGAAGGGAACCTGGCGAAGACCGAGAAGCTTGCCGCCGGACAGGGAGACGCCGGTGAGCACAAGGCGGCCGCCGGCACACAGGGCAAGCTGGCCGGCGACGCGAAAAAGCTCGCCGCCGAGTTCAAGGGCGTTGCCCGCGCCCTCCAGGAAGCGGCCAAGCAAAGCAGCGACGGAGCGGGAGCCGAGGACAGCAGCGGGAGCTCCGGTTCGTCCGGTTCCAGCGGCAGCTCGGGCAGCAGCGGGAGCTCCGGTTCGTCCGGTTCCAGCGGCAGCTCGGGCAGCAGCGGGAGCTCCGGGTCCTCCGGCTCGAGCGGCAGTTCGGGCAGCAGCGGGAGCTCCGGTTCGTCCGGCTCGAGCGGCAGTTCGGGCAGCAGCGGGAGCTCCGGGTCCTCCGGCTCGAGCGGCAGCCCGGGAGGCGGCCAGGCGCCGGGGGCCGCGCAGGCGGACGAGGCGGGCGGCAAGGTCGAGCGCGCCTCGAAGCCGATGAAACAGGCGGCCGGCGATCTGGCGAAAGGCGACGCCAAGTCGGCGAAGCCGAAGGAAAAGGAAGCCCTGAAAGAGCTGAAGGAGACGAAGAAGAAGCTGGAGGAGTCGCAGGAAGAGCTCGACGAGTTCGTCAAGAAGAACACCCCCGACGCGCAGAAGGACGAGCAGAAAGGGATCCGGAAGGACACCGACCGCGTGGCCAGCGGGCATCCCGGCGCTGGCGGTTCGAGCGGGAGTTCGGGCAGCAGCGGCAGCTCCGGTTCGTCCGGCTCCAGCGGCAGTTCCGGGTCTTCGGGCAGCAGCGGGAGCTCCGGGTCGTCGGGGTCAAGCGGCAGCTCGGGCTCGTCCGGAAGCAGCGGCAGTTCCGGCAGCTCGGGCTCGTCGGGGTCCAGCGGTGGTGGCGAGGGGGGCGAGCAGCCGGAGCTCTCCGAGGCCGAACGCGAGGCGCTGGAGGAGCTGAAGAAGGCGGCCGAGGAGATGGAGGAGGCGGAGGGGCTCTTCGAGGAGGATCGCGCGCAGGCCGAACAGCATCAGCGCGAGGCCGAGCGACATCTGCGGCAGGCCCGGGGCGCCGCACGCGGCGGAGCCAACCAGGCCCAGGGCGACATGCAGGAGGACCTCCTGGCGAAGCTCGAAGCCCTGCTGGTCCGGATGCTCCACACCCAGCGGCTCATCACCAAGGAGACCGAGATGCTGCACGAGGGGATCGCCGAGCGCGACGGAAAGCTCAAGCGGTCCGACGAGCTCGCCCTGCGACAGCTCAGCATGCGCGAGACAAAGCTCACGAACGAGGCGAGCAAGGCGAAGAGCATGCTCGCCGCCGACGGCTCGACCATCGTCCTCCTCTCCGTCATGGACGCCACGCGCGAGGACATGATCAACGTCGCCGCCCTGCTCAAGAAGCTGAGGAGCGGCGGGTACGTCCAGGCGATCGAGAAGGGGATCGAGCAGAACCTCGAGGACATGATCAAGGCGATTCAGCAGGAGCAGCGCCGCCGCGAGGAAGAGGAGCAGGAGGGCGGCGGCGGTGGCGGCGGAGGCGGTGGCGGCGGCGACCAGCCGCTCATCCAGCTCTCCGCCGAACTCAAGATGCTCAAGTCGCTGCAGCTCCGCGTCAACCACCGGACCAGGCAGCTCGACAAGGCGCGCGAGGAACTGTCGAAGTCCGAGCTGTCCGGCCAGTCGGACAAGCTGGCCGAGCGGCAGTCCCGCGTGAGTGGTCTGACCAAGGAGCTCTCGGCCAAGGTCAAGGCCGAGCAGGCGGCACGACACGGCGGCGGTGGGCCCATGTGGTAAGAGGCGAGAAAGGAGAAGACGATGCACACGAGACTCTGGTGGGCCGCGCTGGCCGCGGTGCTCCTGGCGGGGCCCGTCTTCGGCGCGGAGAAGGAGAGCGAGAACGACGAGCCGCGTTCCCCGCGCGAGCTCTGCGCCGCGTTCGTCAAGGCGGTCGAGGCCGCCGATCATAGCAAGCCGGCCGTCAACAAGATCACCGAGCTCTGGAAGAAGATGCAGACGGCCGAGACCATCGACCCCCGGTTCATCGATGCCTCGCTCAGCCTGCTCAACGCCGACTTCAGCCGGGCGCTGCTCATGATCAAGACCCGCCGGCTCGACGAGGCGAACGCCGTCCTCATGGAACTGGCCAAGAAGGCGAACGACAAGTTCCTGAAGGCCGCCATCGAATTCCACCGAACCCGGATCCTCGTCCGCGAGCGATACTGGGACTACGCCGTGAGCAAGCTGGAGGCGCTCCGCGGCGACGGCGAGCTCGCCCCGTACGTCCTCCCCAGGCGAGAGGTCGAGATGCTCGCCGCCCGCGCCTTCGCCCGCGTCGCCCGCATCGACGAGGCCATCGAGATCGCCAAGAAATTGACCGACACCGAGGGGGGCCGCCAGCTCCTCGCACGGCTCGAGGTCGAGCGCGACGGGGCCACCCTCGACGACGTCGCCTTCAAAATGGACGAGGTCCACGAGAACCTGAAGGAGCGGAAGACCGGCGAGGACACCGAAGCCAAGGAGAACAAGGTCATCGCCATGCTCGATGCGCTGATCGAGCAGGCCGAGGAGCAAGAGCAAGGCGGCGGCGGTGGCGGCCAGGGGCAGGGCGAGGGCGAGGGCGAGGGCCAGGGCTCCGGGTCCGGCTCGGGCTCCGGCTCCGGCTCCGGCAGCGGCCCCCCCACGGGGACCGGTGTTCCCAGCTCGCCGGCCACCACATCGGCCCTGGTGGGCGGCAAGGCGACCGATCCGGGCAAGGCGGCCAGCACCGCCACCGTCGGCGACGCCTGGGCGAAGCTCGACCCGAAACAGCGGGCCCGCGTGCTCGACGCCCTGCGCGAACGGTTCCCTGCCCGGTTCGGCGAGCACATCAAGGAATACTTCAAGGCCCTCGCTGACGCGGAAAGCGAGAAGTGATACTGTGAAACCGCTGATCCTCGCGGCACTCGCCGTCCTGGCGGCGCCGGTCCTGGGCACGGCGGCGATCGTCCACACCGTGTCCGCTCGGTGCCAGGAGGGCAAGTTGGTCGCCATCACCCCCGACGACCGGCTGGAACTGGCCCGGGACGGGGAATCCATTGTCATCCCCCTGGAGGACGTGTTTCGCATCCAGTTGCGGCAAGGGCCCGTCGCGGCGAACACCGTCGCTGCCGTCGAGGTCCGCACCGTCCGCGGCAGCCGGCTCTACGGCAAGCTGGTCAAGAGCCACGCCGCCCTGGGGCTGGCGTCGACGGTCTTTGCGGAGCCGCTCGGGCTCGACGCCGATGAGCTCCTGGTGGTGCGGTTCAACCGCGCGGACGAACATCGGCTGGAGGACGAGCGCCTGCGGCAGGCCCTGGCCCGCACCGACCGGCAGCACGACGAGCTCTTTGTCGCCACGCCCCGGGGTGTCCTCCCGTTCCGCGTCGCCGTCGAGCGGATCACCCCGGGCAAGACCTTCTTCACCTGGCGCGGCGAGAATCGGACCGTCACCACCGAAAAGGTCTCGGCGGTGGTCTTCGCCAACCCGGAGGAAGCGGACCGACCGCCGGCCGAGGTGACCCTGATCGACGGCTCCGTCGTGCGCGGCACCCTCGACGGGCTGGACAAGGGGGAGCTGCGGCTCGACGTCGGCGGGACCAAGACCGCCATCGAGCTCCAGCGCATCCACGCCATCGAAGTCCACAGTCCGAGCGTCGTCTATCTCTCGACTCTGCGCCCGGCCCAGGTCCGCGAAGTCCCCTTCTTCAACCATGTCTGGGAGCATCGGGCCGACCGGAGCGTGAGCGGCGGCCCGCTCTCGCTCGACGGCCGGAAATACGCCCGCGGTCTCGGCTGCCATACGCGAACGATCCTCCGCTATGACCTGGGGGGACAGTACCGGACGTTCGCCGCGGTCGTCGGGATCGACGACGAGGCCCGGCCCCACGGCTCCGTCGAATTTGTCGTGAAGGCCGACGGCCGGAAGCTGTTCGCGAAGGTCCTGACCGGGCGGGACAAGGCCGTCTCGGTCGCCGTGGACATCTCCGGCGCCCGACGGCTCACCCTCGTCGCCGATTTCGCCGAGGACGCGAGCGTCGGCGACCACGCCGACTGGGCCGATGCCCGGGTCATGAAGTAGCGAACCATCGCCCAAAAAATCGTGGCCAAATCTGTTTGTTTTCCGAAAAGCCCTGTGTATAATGAGACGGAACACGAGACCAGACAGGGCACCGAGGCAACACCCTGGACAGGGGCGAACCCAAGCTGACCAGCGTGTTTATGGGCTCCGACGACTTCTCCGTCCCGAGCCTCGAGGCCTGTCTGAACGAGACCGAGGTCGCAGCGGTCTATACCCGGGCCGACCGACGGGCCGGGCGCGGGCGACGGCGGCTTGCCGCGTCGCCCGTCAAGAGGACCGCGGCCGAGCACGGGCTGCGGATCGAGCAGCCCGAGGCATTTGACAACAGGCGTTGCGAACAGCTCCGCGAGCTCGGGCCGGACCTCCTGGTGGTCGCGGCGTACGGGCTGATCCTGCCCGCGGCCGCCCTGGAGGCGGCGCGGCTGGACAGCGTCAACGTCCACGCGTCCTTGCTGCCGCGCCATCGCGGCGCGGCGCCCATCGCCGCCGCCATCCGGGCGGGCGACGACGAGACGGGCGTGACCATCATGAAGCTCCGGCCGAGGCTCGATGCCGGCGAGCTCATCTGCCTGGGCGGCGGGCGTCCGGCCCAGGCCCGCGTGCGGATCCGCGACGACGAGACCGCCGGCGAGCTGACCGGCCGCCTCGCCGCGCTCGGCGGGCGGCTGCTGGCGGAGGTCATCGCGGCCTACGCCGAAGGCTCTGTGACATACGAACCGCAGGACGACCGCGAGGCGACGTACGCGCCGATGCTGTCGAAGGCCGACGGCCGGATCGACTGGACCCGGTCGGCGGACCGCATCGTCCGGCACGTCCGGGCGATGACCCCCTGGCCGGGCGCGTTCGGGCATCTGCTCCTGCCCGGCGAGCCGCCCCGGCGCGTGGTCGTCCTCGAGGCTCGGACCGCCGAGCCGTGCTCCGGCCGGCCCGGGACGGTGCAGATCCCCGACGGCGCGCTGGTGGTCCGGGCCGCCGAAGGCTCCGTCGAAATCGTCCGGCTCAAGCCGGCGGGCCGGAAGGCCATGGACGCCGACGCGTTTGTCCGTGGCTGTCAGCCCCTGCGCGACGGCGAGGGGCAGGACGGAGAGTGCCGCTTTGCAACTGATTGACCAGGCCGTGATCGGCCTGAACAACCTGACGGTCAGGGGCCGGCGAACGAAGGTGCGGCCCGACCAGGTGCTCATGCTCCTGCCCACGTGCCTGCAGGCGCAGGGCTGCGAGCAGAACGTCACCGGCGACCTGTCGAACTGCCGGCGGTGCGGCCGCTGCAAGATCGGGCCGTTGCTCGACCTGGCCGAGCGGACCGGCGTGCGGGCGGCCATCGCCAAGGGCGGCCGGATCGCCGTCCGCCTGGCGAGGGACCCCGAGGTCAAGGCGATCGTGGCGGTCGCCTGCGAGAGGGAATTGAGAAGCGGGATTTTCGCCTGTTTGCCCAAGCCGGTCCTGGCGCTGCCGAACCGGCGGCCGAACGGACCGTGCACCGAGACGGACGTCGACTTGGACGCGGTGGAACGGGCGATCGAGTGGTTGACGCGAACATCCTGATGGCCGCGGCCCTCCCGAGGGGCCGCCCAGTGTGAGGAGGAGGAGACATGACGCTCTTGCGGAACGTACTGGTGATGATGGTCGTCGCAACGACGGTCCTGGGAGCGGCCGTGGTGTACGCCCAGGACGAAGGGGCGACCGAACCGGAGAACAAGGTCGACGAACTGTACGCCAGGGCGCTCAAGCTGGTGGAGGCGGGCAAGGACGAGGAGGCGGAAGCGACTCTGACCGAGTTGCTCAAGCTCCAGCCCGGCCACGAGAAGGCGCAGGCGCTGCTCGAGAACGTGCGGGCGCGGATCCAGGTGAAGAAGGAGGCGACGCCGGAGGCCCGCAAGGTCATGGAGGACATCCTGGCCGCCAAGCGGGTGCGCGAGCAGTACGAGCAGCTCCTGGCCGAGCACATCTTCAAGGGGGCCAAGAAGTCGTTCGAGGCCCGTCGGTACGAGGAAGCCGAACGGGACCTCAGCAAGGTGATCGATCTGAACCCGAGGCACCAGGAGGCGAGGGAGCTGCTCGCCCGGGTACAGGAAGTCCTGCAGAAGGACGAGGCCGGCGGCACCCGCATCCTGGACCGGGCGCGGGAGCGGCAGCGGGTGTGGGAGACCTACGAGCTGGCCCGCATGCGCCGGATGATCGGCGCGGCGCGCACGCTCCTGGGCAACGACCAGTTCGAGGAGGCGAAATCGAAGCTGCGCCAGGCGCGGAGCTCCGCCGAGGTGCTGGCCGCGTACCGCGACGTCCGGCGCGAGCAGACGCAGATCGGGTCGCTGATGTCCCTGCTCGACAAGGAACAGATGGAGACGCGCCGGCAGGCGGAGCGGGAGAAGCTGGCCCGGGCCAAGGAGCTGGCCGAGCGGGAGCGCGAGCGGCTGGGTGAGCTGCGCGAGGAGCGGATCGAGCGGCTGTTCGGCGACGCGAAGCGGCTGTTCGAGCTGACGAGGTACAACCTGGCGGCGAAGAAGGCGGCCGAGGTCCTGAAGATCGACCCCCGCAACGAGGAAGTCAAGGAGTTCATCGACCGGTGCCACGAGCGCCAGGTGAAGAAGCGCAAGGAGTGGTACGAGCGGACCAAGCAGGTCGAGACGGAGAAGACGTGGCGCGAGGTGGCGACCCTCTCCATCCCCTTCTCGGGCTGGGCGCCGATCTACCCGGACAACTGGGAGGAGATTCGGAAGCGCCGGGCCCGGTACGAGGTCGGCGGCGAGGTCGCCAAGCCGGAGCCGTGGCGGAAGGACCTGGAGACGAAGCTGCAGAAGCCCGTCTCCTTCGACTTCATCGCCACCCCGCTCCAAGACGTCATCGCCTTCCTGCGCGGCCTGCAGGACGTGAACATCGTCCTCGACGAGAAAGCGGTCGAGGGGCGGGACCTCGACGTCACCCTCCAGCTCGACAAGGTCCGGTTCAAGGACGCCCTCGACTGGATCCTGCGGCTGGTGAACCTGGAGTACACGCTCGACAACGGGGCGGTTTACATCTCCACCGAGGACCGGATTCAGAAGATCCGGAAGACGGTCACCCGCTACTACGACGTGAGCGATCTGACCATCAAGATCAACGACTTCAAGCCGAACCTCAAGGCGCTGACCCAGGAGGGCGGCATGGAGGAGGAAGGCATCGCAGACATCTTCGCCGAGGAGGACGTTGGCGACGACGGCGATCAGCCGGACACGTTCACCGGCCAGGAGCTCGTCGACTTCATCAAGCGGGTGATCGCCCCCGGGACGTGGGATGGCGGCGCGGCGGCCGAGCCCGGGCTCAACTTCTAGGCCCGGCCGGAGCAGAGCCCTGATCGACGAGGCGCCCCCGTACGCCCGGCGAGCCGAGCCGGGCGTGGAACCACGTATGCAGGTGCGCCTGTCGCCCTCGGCTCCGGCGACGTACCCGCCGGCGCCGGATCCCTGAAATCAAGAGTCAGAGAGCAAGAGGGGGAGCGGCAGAAACAGGGGCGGAGCCGGGCACGGCGGACAGCGAAAACTGCTTGGCCGCCTGCTTGGCCAGGCCAGGCTCAAAACATCGCAATTCTTTGCACTGTACCGCAAACGTGGGGCGGCCGGCCAGCCCCACACAGAGAAACCGAAGAATGCGGCGGAACGGCCGCTAAGGCCGCTTCAAGCGGTTCTGAGGGGATTGGCGGAGAGGGCGGGATTCGAACCCGCGGAAGAGGTATTCACCCCTTCAACAGTTTAGCAAACTGCCGCTTTCGACCACTCAGCCACCTCTCCGGTCGATGATGGGCCCGCAGGGATTCGAACCCCGGACAGACGGATTATGAGTCCGCTGCTCTGACCGCTGAGCTACGGGCCCGCGCACCACTACGGCCCATGGGAATTATAGGGGACAGCCGGGGTTTTGCAACGATTTTTGCTGCGTTGGACCAGCGGATGACCCGGCTCAGAAATTCATTCAGCTGATCGACCCCGGCGGCTGGCCCGGAGGAAGTCGGTGTGTCAATAGGAACCAGGCGTTACGGTGGTCTGCCTTGTTACGCTGTTTGTCGAGTCGCGTCACCCGCTCGCAACTTCCATCGCGATGCGGCCCCATTCAAAGAGGCGCCGGGGCTCGTAACGGACGGTACTGATGTCTTTGAGGATGAGTTCAAGCGGGCAGCCATGTCTCTTGCAGATCTCGCGCGTCTCGATCAGATCGGCCCGGACCGCGCCGCCGTCGAAGCGGTCAGGTGCGACGAGCGCCGGGTTCGGCTTGCGGGAGTAGACGTAGTCGCCTCCGATCTCCTCGGCGCCGCGCTCCTGGTCGACCCAGGGGCTCATGGACACCTTGCGGACGTTCGGGATCATCCGGACCTCGTCCATCCGGCCGTCGAGCGAGTCGCAACAGCCGTAGTAGACGAGGCCGAATCGCTCGCAGATGGGGCTGGTGTAGTCGACTTCGAACTCCTTGAACATCCGGGGCGAGACGGTGGCGAGCATCTGGGCGAGCCCGAACATCCACTGGTCTTTCGTTCTCGGGCGATCGGGGTCGTACCCGGGCGCCGGGAGCTCGTCCGTCCACGCTCCGGTGCAATGGATCAGGCTCTGCGGGCCGGAGAGCAGTCCTTGCTCCTCGAGCTGATCGAGGAGCCCGAGGTAACCGTCTGTCATGCGTCCGAGCAGGCGATGCACGTAGTCGGGCTTGTCGATGAGAGCGTAGAGCGCCCCTTCGACGCCCATCCACGTGGCGATCGGGTCCCAGTGCGAGAGGTACGGGCTGACCCCCCACGGGCGCAGGTGGAGCAGGCCGTCGAAGAGCTCGTGCGCGACGGCGAGGCGGCGCTCGGTCTCGGCTTCGTCGTGTCGGACCTGCGGCACCCGGATCTTCTCGAGGTCTTCCTCGGTCCGGAACTGGTTTTCATATCTGTGACCGACGATGTTGCTCGTCGGGTCGGTCACGGCGCGTTCCTCCTGCACCGTCACGTCGAAACGGGTGTTGTAGACGGCCTTCGGCACGCGGATGAAAGGCTCGACGACCATGTCGACGGGGAAGTGGCGCCACTGGAACAGGGTGCGACGGAGCGCCTGTTCGTAGCCGCGGCATTCGTCGTCCGTGCAGCGCAGCGTCAGTTCGTCGTCCACGTTCATCTCGTGCCAACAGACCTGATCGATCATGACCATGGGCCGGTCGGGTTCGAGCGCGTTGAGCTTCCGCCAGAGTTCCCGCTTCTCCTCCTGTACGGGCAATGCGGCGATCTCGGCGGTCTGCCCGGCGAGGTCTCGCAGAACGGCCACGTCACTCCTGTTCAGCATGCGCCGGTCTCTCCGGGTGTGTCTTCCTCTTTCGGCCAGTGTGCCCGGCCGGCCGGTTCCAGGGGAACAGCAGCCCCGGAACCGCGCGGTGTGTCGAGAGCTGCTCGCGGTCATTCTCGGGCGGCCCGGGCGGCATGTCAACGGTCCGCTGGGGCTCCGAGGATGTTTGGCGCGGGTTGCGTCAAGGGATTATGGTTTGGCCGAGAGCGCGGCCGGGTTCGTGGCAAGGGTGTATCGTCTCGCCGGCGTGGAGGTTCGGCCGCCTCTGTGTCCGGTGGTGGTGGGCGCGACGCGTCGGTGAGCACGCCTCACAGGCCAAGTGCGCGGGATCGTACGGTGTGGATCGGGGGCTGGAGGTATTTCACCGTGACCTCGTCCTCGATGCGGGCCACCACGATCTGGCCGTTGCGGGCCTCGGGGCTCTGTCGCACCTGGTATTTTTTATCAAATCCGTTGGGCCGGCATAGCAGCCCGCAGGGTGGAAAAGG
>JAWODX010000535.1:0-4460 GCA_046483085.1 Planctomycetota bacterium | reverse complement strand
GGGACGCGGGCCGGCTCCCCCCAGTCGAGCGAGCACCGGACGCGTTCCTTCGCGGTCATCTGGTCGGACGGCATACTCGCCACCAAAGCGGGGCCTGCTGCCGCGACGCGAATGAGCATATCACGACGCCGCCCCGGCCGCCAGATGAAATCCCGAGACCCGCTGACACAGGGCGCGGGCGGGGCGTGCGCCGGGTGAAGAAGCGACCGCCGGACGCCAGGCCCGCCTTGACAGCCGCGCCATCTTTCGTGATCCTGTCGACGTGGATGACTCGCTCATAGGCCTGGTGACCCTCAACCTGACCGAGTCGGTCACCTACGACGCGTACCGCGCGCTGGCCGACCGGTTCGGGTCGGTGCGCCGGGCGCTCGCCGCGCCCCGGCGCGAACTGGCGGCGGTCCCCGGCCTCGGCCCGAAGACCGCGGCGGCGCTGCGCGAGCTGTCGAACGGCGACGCGGCCGTCGAGGAGATCGAGCAGGCCCACGACATCGGCCTCGACGTCATCACCTGCGAGGACGAGCGCTACCCCCACAACCTCCGCTTCATCGACGATCGGCCCATCGTCCTCTACGTCCGCGGCCGCCTCACCGCGGCCGACGCCCAGGCGATCTCGGTCGTCGGATCGCGCCGGTGCACCCCCTACGGGAGTGGCCAGGCGGACCGGTTCGCCGGCGAACTCGCCGCCATGGGGTTCACCATCGTCAGCGGGCTGGCTCGGGGGATCGACGCCGCCGCCCACAAGGGGGCCCTCGCGGCCGGCGGACGGACCCTCGCCGTGCTCGGCTCGGGGTTCGTCCACCTCTACCCGAAGCGGCACGGCAAGCTGGCCGACCGGATCGCCGAACGCGGCGCCGTGATCTCCGAGTTCCCGCTCGACACCGCCCCGAACCGCTGGAACTTCCCTCGCCGCAACCGCGTCGTCAGCGGCCTCTCCCTCGGCACCGTCGTGGTGGAGGCGGGCGAGCGGAGCGGGGCGCTGATCACCGCAGGCGTCGCCGCCCGCCAGGGCAAGGAGGTCTTTGCCCTGCCCGGCCGAGCCACCGACCGCCAGAGCTGGGGCGCCCTCCGGCTCATCCGCGACGGCGCGACGCCCGTCATCCACCCCGCCGACGTCGTTCGCGCCTTCCCCCAGGTGGCCGGCGCGCTGGAGGCCGAGCGCCCGGAGCAGGTCGCCGGGGCCGCAGTCCCCGAGCTGACCGAGGCGGAGAAAGCGATCTGGTCGCTCCTCGGCGACGAGCCCCGCCACGTCGACGAGATCATCGCCGAGTCGGGGATGACCCCGTCGCAGGTCCTCAGCACCCTGCTCGTCCTCGAGGTCAAGCACGTCGTCCGCCAGCACCCGGGCAAGCTGTTCAGCCGCGTCCGGCCCCGCTGACCGCGGCGTCCTCCGTTCTCTTCTCTGATTCGGCCCAGAATGCGCGCAGTTGGGCGGCTCACGTGAGCCGTCAGGTTGTACGCGTTTCGGGGAGGTGGCCGGGGCGCTGAGGGTTCTTCTGTGCTGAAAGCGCTCAGTTTTGCGGCTCACGTGAGCCGTCAGGTTGTACGGGTTCCGGGGAGGTGGCGGGGGCGGGATCGCACGAGCGGCAATGCCCCGCTGAGCCCATCGCGGCAATCCGGACATGGCCCTAAAACCCCGCCGGGCACTGCCGATACTGGAACAGGCCGGGCATGCAGTCCCGCGAATTTTGTGCCGGACGTCCGGGGCGTTCGGCTGCCGACACGATGGCGGAGGGTCCCGAGGGGATGCCGTTGACCGAGGCGAACGCAACTCTCGACACGAGCGGCTCGGACACGAGCCGGCTGACCCTGCTGTATCAGGTGGCCGAGCAGGTCAACTCGACGCTCGAGCTGACCGAGTGCCTCGACCGGATCATCGACGGCGCGTACCGGATGTTCCAGGCGGAGAAGGTGTCGCTGATGCTGCTGGACGAGGGGAGTGGGGAGCTGCGGATCTGTGCGGCGCGGAACGTGCCGGACGAGGTGATCGCCCGGGTGCGGGTGAAGCCGGGCGAAGGCCTGGCCGGCAAGGTCGCCGCGTCGGGCGAGCCGCTCGTGGTCACCGACGTGGAAGACGACCCGCGCGTCGGCCGGAAGAGCAAGGAGCAGTATCGATCCGGCTCGTTCGCCGTGCTCCCGCTCCGCCACAAGGGCCGCGTGCTCGGGGTGATGAACCTGACGAACCGGGCCGACGGGACGACGTTCTCGGAGGAGGATCTCGCCCTGCTCAACGCCCTGGCGAACCAGGCGGCGGTCGCCATCCAGAACGCGCGGCTGGTCGCCCAGCTCAACCGGGAGAAGGAGCAGCTCAAGCGGGGCGCCTTCGAGTCGAACATTCTCTACCAGGTCTCGTCGTCGATCCGGTACGGCCTGGGGTATCAGCACCTGATCCAGCTTCTGTTCTCGTCGCTGGAGCAGTTGCTCGATTACGACGTGCTCTGCTCGCTGCTGATTCGCCAGGGGGACGAGGATTTCCAGACGCAGGTACGGAAGGCGGTGTCGCCTCGGGAGATCGAGGCGGTGAAGCGGGCGATTCTGGAGAAGCTGGCGGCGCGGCCGCACTCGGGGGTCGTGTCGCAGCGGATCGAGGCGCTGCGGGCGGAGCTGCCGGACACGTCGGGTGCGGCGGCGAACCGGTCGCTGCTCGCGGTCCCGCTGGAGGTGGGTGGCCAGGCGGTGGGGATGATCTGCCTGGCGAGCTGCCGGGAGGGTGTCTTCTCGGGCGAGGACGCGGAGCTGCTCCACAGCATCGTGCGGAAGATGGCCGAGACGGTCGAGCGGCTCCGCCAGACGATCCGCGGCGAGCAGGAGAAGATGCAGTCGATGGTGGCGAGCATGACCGAGGGGGTACTCATGTTCGACGCCCAGGACCAGTTGGTCGTGCTGAACCCGGCGGCGCGGAGGATGCTCGGCCTGTCGCGGCGCGAGGAGTTCACCACGCAGAGCCTGTTCAAGTCCATCCTGTGGAAGGACGCGGGCGCGTTCCTCGCCAGCCCGGTGGAGGCGGGCGGCGAGGTGAAGGAGTTCGAGATCGACACGCATCCGGACCCGCGGACGCTGCACGTGGCCCTGACGCCGGTCAGCAAGGAGTCGGGCGGCCGGCTGGGCCGGCTGGCGGTGATGCGGGACGTGACGCGCGAGCGCGAGCTGGACCGGATGAAATCGGACTTCGTCGCGGTGGTCTCGCACGAGCTCCGCACCCCGCTGACCTCGATGAAGAGCTTCGTGAGCAACCTGCTGGACGGGGTGGAGGGCGAGCTGACCGACGGGCAGCAGCAGTCGCTGCTCCGCATGATGAAGAACCTCGACCGGCTGTCGCGCCTGATCAACGACCTGCTCGACCTCTCGAAGCTGGAGGCGGGGCAGATGCAGCTCCGCCGCGCCCCGCTCGACGTCGCCGAGACCGTCGAATCGATCGTCGCCGTGTTCGAGCCGGGCGCCGCGACGAAGGACGTCACGCTCGAGCTGAAGCTCGACGGCGGCCTGCCCGTGCTCTGGGCGGACGCCGACCGGCTCGACCAGGTGCTGACGAACCTGCTGGGCAACGCGCTGAAGTTCACGCCGGAGGGCGGCACGATCTCGGCGCGTGCGCAATACCGACCGCCGGAGCCGGCGCAGCGCATCGCGCCCGCCCCCGGCCGATCGCCCATCTCGGGCGAGGGGCACGTGGTCATCGCCGTGACCGACACCGGCCCGGGCCTTCCGCCGGGCGACCTCGAACGGGTGTTCGACAAGTTCTACCAGGCCGACCACTCGATGACGCGGAAGACGGGGGGCACGGGGCTGGGGCTGCCCATCTGCAAGGAGATCGCCGAGAAGCACGGCGGGACGATCCGGGCCGAGAGCCCGCCCGGCAAGGGCGCGACGTTCGTACTCGAGCTGCCGGTCGACGGGCGGACCCACGACCGGTCGCAACTGGTCGGCGCCCTGGAGCGGGAGATCCGCCGGGCCAGGCGATATCGCACCCCGTTCTCCGTGCTCATGCTCGACCTCGACGATTTCACCGCCGTCAACGACGAGTTCGGCTCTCCGCGCGGCGACACGGCGCTCGTCCTCTTCCGCGACATGGTCACCGAGGAGGTGAAGAACTTCCTGAGCGAGCGGATCCGGGAGACGGACGACGTGGGCCGGTTCGGAGGCGACGAGTTCCTCATCCTCGCGCCCGAGACCGATGCGGCGGGCGCCAGCCAGTTCGCCGAGCGCATCCGCCGCCTCGTCGAACAGAACGAGTTCACCGTCGACGACGTCTGCATCCAGACCACGGTCAGCGTCGGCGTCGCCCCTTTCGTCGAGGAGGACGTCGCGCCGATCCGCTTGATCCGGCGGGCGGCGGCGGCGCTGGCCGACGCCAAGGCAGACGGGAAGAATCAAGTTCGTGGACCGCAAGGACCCAAGAAAGAGGAGCCGGACGATGGCATCCATCGCGTCATTGACCTCCGCTAGCGTGAGGTCCTCCCCGCCCG
>JAWODX010000422.1:0-4745 GCA_046483085.1 Planctomycetota bacterium | reverse complement strand
AAGAAGATGACAATGCCGGCCTTGTCCATCGCCTTGAACCACCGCTCCCACTGGGCGAGGACGGCCTGGTTCAACCCGTGTTTCGGGTCGTTGCGGACGAACGGGTTTTGGGTGCGGTCGCCGTCGCCGCCGTGGCTGCGGACGGCCATCAGGTAGATGCAGTTCGCGCCGGTCGGCGCGAGCTTGCGGATCAGCTTCATCTGGTCGCCGTCGCGGGTGCCGTCAGGCCGCCGCTCCCCCCGGTAGAGGAACCCCTCGGGATCCCCCGGCCCGCACAGGAAGAACGGCCGGTGGTCGCCCTTCGGATCGTACCGGACGAGCCACGCGGGGTTCTCCGGACAGACGACGATCTGCCCCGGCAGCGGGTCGGCCGCCGCCCGCGCCGCGGACACGATCAGCAGCGGCCCAACCAGGAGCCGTGCGATTCCAATGCGGAGCATCGATCTGCTGCTCCTGGACGTCCCGTCCTCCCCAGAAACACGTCGGCCTCGACGCCCGCTCAGCGGAAGGTCCCGGCGAATCACGTGTATTCCCGCCCGCAGCGTCCCGGCCGGATATCCGAAAGCCCTATCCGTATTTTACCATCGCCGTCAATCAGCACAATGGGGCCCGCGGTCCCTGGGCGGCCGGCCCGCCGCCCGCTTGCCGGCGAACGGACCGTTCGCGAACCACCCCGGATCGGCAAACAAACTTGACAATGCCGCCGCCGTCTGGTCTCTTACCCGGGTCAGAGACGAAACCCGAGCAGACGAGGCCCGCGGCGCGGGCGCGGGTGCCTCCGGATGGATGCCGCCCTCAAACGGGATATCCGCCTCATCAACACCGCGGGGGTGTTGGGCACCCTCTACGTCCGCCTGACGCTGGGCGAGCTGCTCCTGCTCTTCATCACCCAGTGCCTCGGCGTGCCGAAGGAGCAGTGGGCGCTCGCCGCCGCGATCATCCCGCTCACCAGCGTCCTGCACCTCGTCTCCGGCGTCATCACCGAGCACGTCGGCCACCGGAAGCTGTTCAGCCTCGGCTGCTTCGCGCTCGCGCGCCTTGCGACACCGGCGGTCGTGCTGCTCCCGTTCGTCACCGGGCACGGCGATATCAACACGCGGCTCGTCTTCCTGTCGGCCGCGTTGATCGGGCAGCGATGCATCAATGCATTCGGCACCAGCGCCTGGTTCTCGTGGATCGCCGACATCGTGCCCGAGGAGCACCGGGGTCGGTACTACACGTCCCGCCTCGCCCTGAACACGGCCGCGAGCATCGCCGTCTTCCTCCTGGCGGGCGTCCTGATCGACTGGTTCGGAACCGCGAACCCCTGGGGCTACGCGGCCGTGTTCGGGTTCGCGTTCGTGATGGGCGAGATCGACCTGCTCATCCACGCCCGCGTGGCCGACCGCCCGATGCCGGAACGGCGCGAACGGCCCCGCCTCCTCCCCCTGCTGGCTGCGCCGTGGAGACATCGCGGCTTCCGCAGCCTGATGCTGTTCCGGATGTGCCTGGCCTTCGGCAACAGCGTGATCGGCCCGTTCGGGATCATGTACCTGGTCGAGGAACTCGGGCTGAGCGCGACCGAGATCACCGTACTGAGCAGTGTGGTGATGGGCACCCAGGCGATCTCGTTCCGCCTCTGGCTGCCCGTCGGCGAGCGGATCGGCTATCGGAACGTTCTCCGCTTCGCCGGGACACTCGGCGGCGTCGGCATCCTCTACTGGTGGTTCCTCAGCCCGTACAACCCGGTCTTCCTGCTCGTGCTCCTCGTCTGCGCCCGGATCTATTACGGCTTCCTCAACGCGGGGATGATGCTGGGGATCAGCACGCTGACGATGAACGTGGCGCCGGAGGAGAACCGGTCGATGTATTTCGCCCAGGTGACGGCGATCATCGCGCTGACGATGTCTGCGGGGATCTTCTGCGGGCGATGGCTCTACCTCCGCGTGAACCCCGCCAGCCCCGTCATCCTGCCGCTCGTGGGGACCCGGCTGACCGGTGTGCACGTCCTGATCGGGCTGCTGGGGCTCGTGCGGATCGCGGCGGCCCGGTGGTTCCACCATCGGATCCCCGAGGTGAGAGGCGAAGCGGCGCTGCCCCGCATCGAGCGGATCCTGCGCACCAATGCGACGCGCATCTTCCCCACGCTGCTCTCCGTCGCGCGGCCGCTCCCGCCCGAGCGGCGCGAGCGGCACATCGACGAGATGAGGCGGCTGCTCCCCGACCACAAGGAGGACGAGCTGGAGGAGCCGCTGAGGAGCGTGCTCAAGGACGATGTGCACGATGAGGACGAGCTGCTCGGGATCATCGGGCGGGCGCGGCAGGCCCAGGAGAAGAGCGTCGCGGCCATGCAGGCCGCCCGGGCACGCGGCGTCGACTCTCTGATCCGGGAGCTGACCGAGTCCGCCGCCCTCCACATCGCCCCGGCCCGCGCCCGCGCCGCCGGAAATCGCCTCCGCCGGTTCTACGCCGAAGGCGACCTCGAGCGCTGCCTGCGGACCGTCCACCGCCTCGCCCACCAGACGGCCGACGAGTGGGACGAATCGAAGGCCGACGACGCGCTCCCCGTCATCGACGCACTCGTCGAGCGCCTCGACGCCGGCGAGCCCATCGAGGAGGAGTCCGTCCTCCTCGCCCTCTACGCGTACCTCCAGATCGTTCGAGAGCCCGAAGAACTGAGCGGGGGTTGACCCGCCCGCCGGCCGGCCTCGCCGCCTGACGGGCAGCCGCCCCCGTGCGCAATTGCGGGCCTCGGCAATCTATGAATTCATAAATTGTGAGTTGCTGAGTTTATGGAGTTCGCGAATAGCTCAGGCCGGCGTTTCAGAGTGTTCCGGCACCCCGGCGGCGTGCCGTTCCTCGCCGTTCCTCCGTACCCCCTTCCGGAAAGACCTCTCGGAAATGCCGTTTCGCCTGGGCCGAAAGACCATTTCCGACCGAAGCCCTTCAAGGTGCACGAAGACATCTTGCCCGCGGGCGAGCGCCTCTCTGCTTCCTTGGCAACTCAGCGCTCAATAATCGCAGGCATTTCGAAGCCGCGGAGTGGCTCAATCAGCCGATCTCCCGCGTCGCGCCTTTCGAGCCCGGAAGTCGCAGTGGTCTTTCCTCTTCGGTGCGGTGCGCCCTGCGACCGGCTGCAGAGACCATGAACCGCGACGGAGCGCCCCGTTTTCGGACTTCATGAATTCATGAAATCGGAAAAAGAGGGGGCGGGCATCAGGAGGAATCGGCCGGCGATGCCGGCCCTCCCCCGGCGAGCGGCAGGCGGAGCACAAAGCAGGCGCCGTCGGACGCGGATGGGTCAAGCCGGAGATCGCCGCGCATCTGTCGGGCGAGCCGCCGGCTGAGGGCCAGCCCGAGCCCGATGCCCGGCGCGCTGTGGGCGGCGTCGCGGGCCGACTTGCGGAACGGGCGGAACAGCCGGCGCCCCTCGCCGTCCGGAATACCCGGGCCGTGGTCGCGGACGTGAAACTCGGCCGCTCCGTCCCCGGCCGCGATCCGGAGGTGGATCCGACGATCGTCGGCCGTCACCGCGTACTTGCACGCGTTGTCGACCAGGTTGAAGAGAATCTGCTCGACCGCCGACGGGTCCGCCCGGACGGCCACGCCCGAATCCGCCGCCCGGGCGTCGACGTCCAGCCGCATCTCCGCCTGCTCGGCCCGGCGGGCGATCCGGCCCTCCACCCGGCGCCACAGCTCCGTCACCGGGAGGGTCTCGACTCGCCCGGCGCCCCCGCCGCGCCCGAGCCGCGCGTACGCCAGCACGTTCTCGACCAGGTGGCCCAGGCGCTCGGCCTCCGAGCGCAACGTCTCGAGGTACCCGCGCCGCTTCTCGTCCGGCACCATCTCGTCGGCCAGCATCTCGGTGTACATCCGGAACGTGGTCAGCGGGGTGCGCATCTCGTGGGTGACGGCGGAGACGAACGCCCCGCGCCGCTCGCTGAGCGAGACGACGCCGCTGAGGAGCGCCGCGACGGCGGCCGCCGCCAGGACCACGCAGGCCCACGCGATGCCCAGCGACACGGCGACCGGCGAGGCGGTGCCGTCGGGGCCGGGCAGCGGGGGAACCTCGACCGGCACGTCGCCGGACATCAACCGCACCGGCAGCGCGGCAAGAAGCCGCGAGTCGCTCCCCGCCGCGTCACCGGCGTGGACCAGGTCCGCGTTCGGCAGCAGATCGGCACTCTCGGCCAGCAGCTTGGCGCGGAGCGCCGGCCAGTCGAGCCAGCAGCCCTGCACGTACTCCCGCCCGTCCACCGCGACGCGCCGGGCGAGCAGCAGCGCGCCGTTGATCCACAGGGGTTCGAGCGCCCCGCCGCGGACGACCGGGGCCTGCTTCGGGGCCGACTTGCCGGGCCTGCGGACCTCGCCGGGCGGCTGCGTCTGGGTCTGCAGGTCGGGTAGCTCGTCGATTTGCTGGAACCGCGCCTGTTGTTCGGCCACCGAGCGCTTGACCTGCATTTCGATCTGGCCGGCCTGTGCCGCGGCGGTCACCTGGGCCGGCGCGAGCTCGGGCGGGCCGGCCGAGAGCCGGGCGAGCAGCGCCTCGCGGTCGATCTGCGAGCCCAGCCGGGCCAGCCGCCCCGTGGCGTCCATCACCGCCTCGTGCGTGACGTAGTAGGTCTCGGCCAGGTCGCGCATGTTGCCGTCGGGCGCCTGGGGCGAGGTGAGCGCCCCGTCGGGGGCGTACTGGAAATGGACGAGCACGAACCGGGGCGCGCCGCGGAGCAGGGGCGAGGGGATGAGCACGTCGCCCTTCTCGATCG
>JAWODX010000410.1:0-3279 GCA_046483085.1 Planctomycetota bacterium | reverse complement strand
CTCGCCATCTATCGGATGACGACCCCGTGGAACGTGATCGCCGGGCGGCGCGGCGTGGGCCGGCTGGGCGGCGACATCTGGAACGTCATCGACCCCGGCTCGAAAGTCGGCGCCGGCCGACACGGCGCCGGCAGCCTCATCAACCGCTGGCCGGTGTTCGGAACCTGGGGCCAGCTCGTCGTCCGCAGCGCCTTCCTCGCGCCCGGCGAAAACGGCGCCATCCCCACCACCCCCTTCGAAATGCTCCGCGAGGGTATCCAGGACTGCGAGGCGCGCATCTTCATCGAAAACGCGCTCGCCGACGAGGGGCGCGGGGCGCGGCTCGGCGACGACCTCGCGGCCCGCGCCCGGGCGATGCTCGACCAGCGGGCCTGGCTCCTCTGCGCCGGCAAGTTCCCCTCCGGCTTCCGCACCCGCCAGCACGTCCTCTACCGGATCGCGGCCGAGGTGGCCGACAAGCTCGCGCCGTGAGCCTCCCCGCCCCGGCATTGATTCGCCGACCGAAAGCATTGACCCCGAAGGCCGCGGTCCATATAATCTCCGGGCGTTTTGATAGGAAAACCGCCGCCGGATCCGCGCCGATCCGCGGCCCGCTTTTGACAGAGGATGTCTTATGCCGGAAGACGCGGAACAGTTCCTGAAAGAGAATCTCGACGAGACCGGCCTGCGCAAGCTCCTGGCCCTGCCGAACCCGAAGCTCCACCGCTTCGTGGCCGAGGCGATCGAGCTGGGCAAGCCGAAGGAGGTGTTCGTCGTCACCGACGATCCCGCCGACATCGCACGGGTCCGGCAGCTCGCCATCGACCTGGGCGAAGAGCGCTGGCTGGAGATGGAGGGCCACACGGTCCACTTCGACGGCCCCCACGACCAGGCGCGCGACAAGGAGAACACGAAGTACCTCGTCCCGCCCGGCGACGACCTGGGCGAGCACCTGAACCAGACCGACCGGGAGGCCGGCCTGGCCGAGGTCCGGGGCTTCCTCGACGGCGCCATGGCCGGCAAGGTCCTCTTCGTCCGCTTCTTCTGCCTCGGGCCGACCGAGTCGCCGTTCTCCATCAGCGGCGTCCAGTGCACCGACTCCGCCTACGTCGCCCACAGCGAGGACCTGCTCTACCGCTCGGGGTACGAGCAGTTCAAGCGGCTGGGCGACAGCCCCGAGTTCTTCCGCGTGCTCCACTCCGCCGGCGAGCTCGACGAACGCAACACCAGCAAGCACGTCGACAGGCGCCGCGTCTACATCGACTACGAGGACGAGTGCGTCTACAGCGTCAACACCCAGTACGCCGGCAACACGGTCGGGTTCAAGAAGCTCAGCCTGCGGCTCGCCATCCGCCGGGCCGACCGCGACGGCTGGCTCGCCGAGCACATGCTCGTCGCCGGGTTCCACGGCCCGAACGGTCGCGTCACCTACTTCACCGGCGCCTTCCCCAGCGCCTGCGGCAAGACGTCGACCGCCATGCTCCCCGGCGAGACGATCGTCGGCGACGACCTCGCCTACCTCCGCATCATCGGCGGCGAGGCCCGGGCCGTCAACGTCGAGAGCGGCATCTTCGGCATCATCCGCGACGTCAACCCCGACGACGACCCCGTCATCTACGAGTGCCTCACCAGGCCCGGCGAGGTCATCTTCTCGAACGTCCTCGTCGTCGACGGGGTGCCCTGCTGGCTCGGCATGGGCCGCGACCTGCCCGAACGCGGCGAGAACTACGTCGGCGAATGGCACAAGGGCATGACCGACGAGGACGGGAACGAGCTGACCGCGTCGCACCGAAACGCCCGCTACACCCTCGCCATGGCCCCCCTCTCGAACCTGGACCCGAACTGGGACGACCCCCGGGGCGTCCCGATCGGCGGCGTGATCTACGGCGGCCGCGACAGCGACACCGCCGTCCCCGTCAAGATGGCCTTCGACTGGACCCACGGCCTCTGCCTCATGGGCGCCGCCCTCGAGTCCGAGACGACCGCCGCCACCCTCGGCAAGCAGGGCGTCCGCAGGTTCCAGCCCATGTCCAACCTCGACTTCGTCTCCATCCCGCTCGGACGCTACCTGCAGAACAACCTCGCCTTCGGGGACCGGCTCGCCGACCCGCCGAAGGTCTTCGCCACCAACTACTTCCTCAAGAACGAGGACGGCGAGTACCTGAACGGCATGACCGACAAGCGGGTCTGGGCGAAGTGGATGGAGCTCGCCGTGCACGGCGACGTCGAGGTCCTCTCGGCGCCGACCGGCCTGCTCCCCCGGTACGAGGACCTGAGCCGGCTGTTCCGCGACGTGCTCGGCCGCGAGTACAACAACGACGACTACGTCGAGCAGTTCACCGTCCGCATCCCCGAGAACCTCGGCAAGCTCGACCGGATCGAGACCATCTACCGCGAGCAGATCAGCGACGCGCCCGACGTCTTCTTCCGCGCCCTCGACGAGCAGCGGACCCGCCTCCTCGGCGCCCGGACGAAGCACGGCGACCGCCTCTCACCACTCGACTTGAGCTGACCGTTGCCTTCCGCGTCAAGCCGCAGCGCCCGCGTTGACCCCGCCCGGGCCCGCTGATAGGATGTTCTGGGCGAAGCGGAGGACTGCTATGCGGGCTCGACTTCCGTTGCCAGGCGCTCTGCTGACCGCAGCGCTCGTGTGCGCCGCAGCCGTGATCTGCCCGGCGGCGCCCGGGGCCGACGGCCCGCCGCTCGCAAAGCTCGACGACCTGCTGCTCCACACGAAGTACGACGCCGCCGAAACGCTGACGAAGACCGCGCGGGCGAAGCACCCGAAATCGGCGCCCCTGCTCGTCCGGGCCGCCGAACTCCACGCCGCACGCGGCCGATACGGCCGCGCCATCGACGACCTGAAAGCGGCCCTGAAGCACGACTACAAATCGCTCGACGCGCGCGCCCGGCTGGCCGAACTGCTCGACCTGACCGGGGCGCGGGACGAGGCCGCCCGCCAGGCGGACAGCATCATCGACTTCTACAACGCCGACCCGAAGGCGGTGACGGAGCCGCGCGAGCTGGTCGCCGTCGGCCTCGCCCTCAAGCTGGTGAACGCGCCGAAGGACGCGATGCGGATCCTCACGCGGGCGCAGCGGGCGGACAAGTCCGCGCACCTGGCGACGATCGAGCTCGGCCGTCTCTTCACCCTCAAGGGCCAGGTGACCGACGCGAGCAAGGAGTTCAACCGGGTCCTGCGGAAGGACGAGGACCATCCGGCGGCGCTGCTCGGCCTGGCCGAGTGCGCGTTCTCGGCCGGCGAGCTGAAGGAGGCGGAGCAATATGCCCGTCGGGCGC